>NZ_DKJH01000017.1:0-21480 GCF_002454655.1 Methylophilus sp. UBA6697 | reverse complement strand
GACTTAAAGTTCATTATATTGCGTTTTAATACGAAATCAATTCATTTTTAAGCAGCGTGATTAGGCCGCATTTTGCATCATTCACAGGAATAGCCAGCTCGCCCGTAAAACTTATTGCCAGCAATACGAGTCAACGCTGATAATATTCCTCGGCGAGTTAATATTTCCTGGCGAGTAATTTTCACGCAAGTGAGCGCAAGCACGTGACGTCACGCCTATGCGAATATTGCCAGTGATGTAAAAGGATAAGCATGTCTGATTTGGCATTGACCTTGGCAAGAATCCAGTTCGGGTTCACCATTTCTTTTCATATCGTGTTTCCGGCGATTACCATCGGCCTGGCCAGTTACCTGGCCGTGCTGGAAGCGAGCTGGTTAAAAACCAGAAATACCGTCTACCTCGACTTATATCATTTTTGGGTCAAGTTATTTTCACTCTGTTTTGGCATGGGCGTGGTGTCTGGCCTGGTCATGGCCTATCAATTCGGCACCAATTGGTCTGGTTTCTCCAGCGTTGCGGGCAGCGTCACCGGGCCACTGCTGGCTTATGAAGTGCTGACGGCCTTTTTTCTTGAGGCGGGTTTTTTGGGCGTAATGTTGTTTGGCTGGAATAAGGTCGGGCCCACGCTACACTTTGCGGCCACCGTCATGGTGGCCATCGGCACACTGGTGTCGGCAACCTGGATATTGGCATCGAATAGCTGGATGCACACGCCGCAGGGCTTTGAACTGATTGACGGCAAAGTGATTCCGGTAGACTGGTTCAAGATCATCTTTAACCCATCGTTCCCATACCGCTTAGTCCATATGGTGATAGGCGCCTATCTGGCGACTGCGCTATTTGTGGTCGCATCGGGTGCCTGGCAGTTGCTACAAGGAAAAGACAATGCCGGCGTACGCAAAATGCTGTCTATGGGACTGTGGTTGATATTGTTGCTGGCGCCTTTGCAAGTGGTGGTGGGCGATATGCATGGATTGAATACCTTGAAATACCAGCCGGCAAAAATCGCCGCGATTGAGGCCCACTGGGAGAATAAAGGCGACGAAGCGACCCCATTGGTACTGATCGCCTGGCCGGACATGGCGCAAGAAAAGAATCACTTTGCTTTAGAGATCCCCGTGCTGGGCAGTTTGATTTTGCGCCACTCCTTCACTGAGCAGATTCCAGCACTGAAAGACTTCCCGCCACAAGACCGCCCCAATGCCACTATTATTTTCTGGACCTTCCGCATCATGGTTGGTTTGGGCATGCTGATGATGTTGCTAGCGGCCACCTCATTGTGGTTACGTTACAAAAAACAGTTATACCAACATAAGCCTTTCCTCACATTTGCCACCGCCATGGGCCCTGCCGGGGTGATTGCCATTCTGGCGGGCTGGTTTACCACAGAAATCGGGCGCCAGCCGTGGGTGGTGTATGGTGTGTTACGCACCGCGGATGCCGTGACACCGCATACCGCCAGCGAAGTTGGCCTCACGTTGGCTTTGTTTGTCATTATCTACCTGGCTGTATTTGGCATGGGCACGCTATATGTCTTGCGGCTGGTAAAAATCGGGCCAAAAACGGATGAAGCGCTGCAAGGTGATGCCATCTCGGTGAACCCGGGCGACGTGGATGCATTTGCACTGGCACCCGAGTTTCATCCGGATGCCAAGTCACCGGCTAACACCAAAGATCAATAAAGGGGCGACGCAATGGACTTATCACTGGTGTGGGCCATCATTATCCTGTTCGGCATCATGATGTACATCATCATGGATGGCTTTGATCTGGGCATAGGTATCCTCTACCTGTTCTTTAAAGAAAAAGAGGACCGAGACCTGATGATGAATACAGTCGCCCCGGTATGGGACGGTAATGAAACCTGGCTGGTATTAGGTGGTGCTGGCTTGCTGGCGGCATTCCCTCTCGCTTATTCGGTGATTTTAAGCGCCCTCTCCCTGCCCTTGCTGTTTATGCTGATGGCCTTAATTTTTCGCGGTGTGGCGTTTGAATTCCGCTTCAGGGCACATGATGCAGAGCGCCATTTTTGGGACAAAGCCTTTTTATGCGGCTCTATCGCCGCCACCTTTTTTCAGGGCGTGACGCTGGGCGCCTATTTGCAAGGCATTAAAATGGTGAACCAAGCCTACGCAGGTGGGCCGCTGGACTGGATTTCACCGTTCTCGCTCTTTACCGGGCTAGGTTTATTAGTCACCTATGCCTTACTAGGCAGCACCTGGCTGATTTTTAAAACCACAAGCGAACTGCAAACCACCTGTTACAAGCTGTCACAAGGTATTTCTATGGCATTGCTAGTGATTATTGCAGTGATCAGCCTGTGGACGCCATGGATGGACAGCCGCATCGCCGAGCGCTGGTTCAGCTTGCCCAACCTGCTGTGGTTATCGCCTGTGCCCTTGCTGGTAATATTTTTCTTTTACAAATTGCAACGCGCACTCAAGGCCAAGGCCGAAACCAGCCCGTTTCTTTATACGCTGGGCCTGGTATTACTCGGCTATGCTGGCCTGGGTATCAGCATCTGGCCCAACATTATCCCGCCGGAAATGAGTATAGATGCTGCCGCAGCCCCACCACAAAGCCAACAATTTGCCCTGATCGGCGCCGTAATCATTATTCCGATTATCCTGATCTATACCGCCTGGGGCTATTACGTGTTTCGCGGCAAAGTGAACAAGGACGAGGCGTACCATTAATGACCCACAAGCAAACAAACACCCTGAAACGCCTGGGCTGGTTTTTCCTAATCTGGCTAGCCAGCATTGCAGCCCTGGCGATCGTCAGCATGTTACTCAAGGGATTGATGATGGCAGCAGGCTGGCATACTTAAACGCACGCCATAAAAAAGGGGCCTCGAGGCCCCTTTTTAACTAAACGCCGTTAATGCCGCCCAGCCAACCCTAATTTAGCCCGTAACTGCTGCGGCACAACCTCCCCGGCAGAATTACACAACTCCTTCATCAACACCTGTTTGCGTCGACTTAATGTGACACCCATCTCTTTCAAGTTGAGCTTTTTCGACTCGCGTACCATGGGAAACATTTCGGTTTCCTCTTCCTCCACATGGTGGGCAATATATTCGCCCAACACCTTGACCTTGGCATCGTACATCTCATCTTTAGGATCCATACTCTGAATCTGCCCAATCAGGTCTCTCGCACTATCATGCTCGACATTGGCTTCATTGAGCATATCGTCATCATGCGTGGCCTCGCGGGCAGCCGGATAAAAGACTTCCTCCTCCGCCGTAGTGTGCGCAATCAACTCGGCACAGATTTGATTGGCGATCTTAACTTTGCCTTGAATATCCTCTTGTTTCGCCAGCTTTTCATATTGGCTAAACATTTTCTTCACCGCCGCATGGTCTTGCTTAAGCAGCACGATCACGTCATGTTTCGCCGTGCTTGCATTGGCTCGCTTTGTCGTTGCCTGTTTGTTTGATTTCAAGTGAGTCTCGGTTCTCATAACCTTCTCCAACAATGGATAGAAAGCATGATAGTGTCTCGAAATGCATGATGCATATAGGCAGGATTGACTGATAATTTTGTCAGACTCGCTTTACGTATTTGCTTATTCATCGCAGTGACGTACTCGCGCTAAAGTGATGATCGACGCAAGGTTTAGATCAACTGCGCCCAGGCCATCATGGAATTTTTCTTGCGCGTTCAAATCCAACCCGTTTACCATGCTTATGAAAAGCCCACCCAAACAGTCAGGTCAATCCATTCTTTATCCATCCGCATGACGACCCAGCAAAATACAAAATGGCGAAGATTGCGTGCCTGTCGTGCTTGCGACATGGTCAGTGCGATCCCGGTGCTGCGCCCAGGTGAGCACGCCAGTTGCCCGCGCTGCGGGCATGTATTGGCCAGACGCCATTTGCATCCGGTTCAACGCAGCATTGCGCTGGCCATCAGTGCATTACTGACCTTGCTAATTGCGGTCGCTTTCCCGTTTATCAGTATGGATACCAATGGCCTGGATACGCAGATTGAATTGCCGCAGACGGCGGTGACGCTGGTCGATGTGCATCAACCATTGGTGGCACTCATCGTCAGCTGTACGGCGTTCGTATTGCCCGCTTTATACCTGGTCGGTGTAATCCTGATGCAGGCCAATGTATTACGCCGGGTGCCGCGCGCCTATAGCGATGTGATTGCACGCCTGTTCTCACGCCTGCACCCCTGGATGATGGCCGATGTATTCATGGTTGCAGCGCTGGTGAGCCTGGTGAAACTCACCGAAATTGGCGAGGTGCAGTTGGGCGCTTCGTTCTGGGCCTATTGCGTGTTTGCCGTGCTACTGCTCATGACCACGCGCTCGGTGGATATCGACTGGTTATGGTACAGGTTAGCCGGCGAGCCACCACCCGATACCAGCATCCGCTGCGGCATCAATGCAGCAGATCAACATGCCACTGGCTGCGCCACCTGCGGCCTGGTCAACACTATTTCGGCCACTGCGGCCAACCATGAATGTGGCCGTTGCGGTAGCACTTTGCATATGCGTAAACCCAACAGCCTGGAATTTACCTGGGCCTTGTTAATCACGGCAGCTGTGCTTTATATTCCGGCCAATGCTTACCCGATGATGATTACCACCTCATTGGGGCAAACACACGCCTCTACCATTATTGGCGGTATGCTCGAGTTATGGCAGCATGGCTCAGAGCCCATTGCCGTGGTCATTTTTGTCGCCAGCGTACTGGTACCTATTATCAAGATGCTGATACTGGTGGTGCTTTCATTGCTGGCAAAATACCCTGGCCCGTTAACGGCACAGCAAAAAACCAGGCTGTATCGGCTCACAGAGTTGATTGGCCGCTGGTCCATGGTCGATGTGTTTGTCGTCGCCATCATGGTCGCGCTGATACAATCGGGCAACCTGATGTCAGTATTGCCCGGCCCGGCAGCGCTGGCATTCTGTGCTGTGGTGATTACCACCATGCTGGCCGCCATGGCCTTTGACCCGCGCCTGCTATGGGATACCCAAGGAAACACGCATGACAGAGAATAATCAAGACAACAATCAATTGCTGGCCAAAGTCAGCAAGCAAGCCCGGCTGTCGCCGATCTGGATCGTGCCTATTGTCGCCCTGCTGATTGGGCTATGGCTGATTTACGACAATTACACCAAGGCTGGCAAGCAAATCACCCTCTCCCTGACCAATGCCGAAGGCATAGAGGCCGGTAAAACTAAAATCAAGGTGCACAGTGTCGATATCGGCCTGGTGGAACAAGTCACCCTGTCTGAAGACCTGACGCATATTGAAGTATTGGCGCGCATCACCCCCAAAGCGCAACCCATGCTGGTGCAGGATACGCAATTATGGGTGGTCAAACCACGCATTGGACTGGAAGGCATCAGCGGCCTGAATACGGTGATTTCCGGCGCCTATATTCAATTACAACCAGGCAAAAGCCTGGAAGAATCAGACCAGTTCACCGTGCTGGACCAAGCGCCTATCTCACTCAATGGCGCCCAAGGCGTGCATGTGAACCTCATCGGTAAAGTCGGTAATTCTTTGCGTGTGGGCGATCCGGTCAGCTATCAGGGCCTACGCGTGGGCAGGGTCGTCAGCGCCGTATTCGACCCCAAGCAACGCCAGATGCAGCATGAATTATTTGTTGAACACCCTTATGACGTACTGGTCACTGAGAACACGCGTTTTTGGACGACCGTAGGCATTGATGTCAAACTGGACTCAGAAGGATTCAAGGCCAATATTCCCACCGTCGAATCCCTGATCGCAGGTGGCGTCAGCTTTGGTCATGTCGATGACAGGCCGATGGGGCAACCGGTGCTCTCCGAAGCTACCTTTGAATTGTTTGCCAATGAAGATGCCGCACGCCAGCAAACCTACGACCAATACCTGGAATATGTGCTACTGGTGGATGATACCGTGCGTGGTTTATCCAAAGGCGCGCCAGTAGAATTCCGTGGTTTGCGCGTGGGTACGGTGATCAATGTGCCATGGAAATTCAACTCGCCGGAACGCAAAAAAGACTTCCGTTACGCCATCCCGGTATTGATTCATTTGGAACCCGGCCGCCTGGCCGATAATGGCAAGGCTGACCTGGAAGAGTGGAAAAGCCGCATTGCGCAGATGCTGCAACGCGGCCTGCACGCGACACTCAAATCCGGCAACCTGATCACAGGCTCCGTGTTTGTCGACCTCAATATGGACCAGCATGCGCACAAAACCTACAAACGCGAGCGTTTTGAAGGTTTGCCAGTGATGCCGACCACCGCGACCAACCTGGCGCAGATTGAACAGAAACTGTCTGACCTGCTGGATAAACTCAATGGTTTGAAAGTAGAGCCTGTGTTGTCCGGCCTGGATAAAAACCTGCAGCAATCAGAAAAAACCATGCAGGAAATCCGCGCCTTGAGCCAGCAAGTGAATCAGTTACTCAGCCAGCCTGATTTGCAACAGATGCCTGCCAATATCAACCAGACCATGCAGGAGTTGCGTACCACATTAAAAGGCCTGTCACCCGAGTCGCCAGCTTATCAGGAGCTGACAACGACCTTGCAACGCCTGGATAAAGCCTTGCGCGATATACAGCCATTGGCGCGCACCTTGAATGAGCAACCCAATGCCATCCTGTTTGACCGCAAACCTGGCAATGACCCGATACCGATGGCACCGGCCAACCCGTAAGGAACCTGACGCATGATGATCGAGAAAAAACAATTAAGGGTTGGTCTGGCTTTATTGCTGGGGCTCAGCCTGACCGGCTGCTTCAAATCGAATCCGCCAGTGAAAACTGAGCGTTACAGCCTGCCGGAAGTGACCACACCTCAACCTGCCACGACGCATGCGCACACGCTGGTCTTAAACCGTATCCAGTTGGCGGATTACCTGGATACAGACCGCATCGTCATCCAAACCGACGACATCACCATGCAACCAGCGCGTGACCATCTTTGGGTAGACAATCTGGCGCAGGAATTGCGGCGCGGCCTGCGCGCACGCCTGGCCAGTCGGCTCAACAATACAATCGTGGTCGACCCACAGCCTGGATTACCTGCTGTCAACACCCTGCAGCTGACCATAGAACAGTTTCACGGCCAGATGCGTGGTTATGCCGTGCTGAGTGGTCAATGGCAACTGATTGGCGCGAACCATGTGGCAGGCGCCAGCCAGTCATTCAAGTTCAGCACACCTTTGGCTGAAAATGGCTACCCCGCGCTGGTGCGAGCCTTGGGCCAGAATCTGGACTTGCTCAGTGACCAAATTGCCAGCCAATTACAAACTTTGCCATAGCAGCCACATTTTTAATGCCAATAGGTAGTGACCGCGTCGCCAATTTGCTATGATGAAATTTCTTTTCATAAAATAACAAGTCAGGAGCAAGCGATGGGATTATTTTCTTTTATTAAAGAAGCAGGTGAAAAACTGTTTGGTGCCGGAGAAGCCAAAGCGGCGCAAGAAACAGCGAGCAAGGCCCCGACCCCGGTCAATGTGGACGCAGCAAACGCGGCGGCAGCCAAGGCCATTCAAACCTATATCGCTAAAAACAACTTACCGACGGCCGGTTATGACGTGAAGTTTGATGGCGCCAGCGGTACCGTTATCGTGCAAGGCAATATCGATACGCAAGAGAACAAAGAAAAGATTTTGCTGTGCTGTGGCAATGTGGCCGGCGTTGAAGCGGTGCAAGACCAGTTGCACGTCCCTAGCCCTGAACCTGAAGCAAAGTTTTATACCGTAGTCAAAGGCGACACCTTGTCTAAAGTAGCCAAAGAAATGTACGGCAATGCCAATAGCTATATGAAGATTTTTGAGGCAAACCGTCCCATGCTGAACCATCCTGACAAAATCTACCCAGGCCAGGTACTACGCATTCCGGAATAAGCGTTACACACAATAATAGCCAACCACTCATCTTACAAAGGACACGACTATGTCATCATTCATTCGTTTATTACTGATCGCTACCTTGAGCAGCACCTTGCTGGTCGCTTGTGGTGAAAAAGAGCCACAGATTGAACAAGCGGTCGAATCTGCACAAGAGCATGCTGAAGCTGCTGCTAGCGAAGCCAAAGATGTTGCCGCTGATGCAGTGCAAGCCGCAAAAGAAGCCGCAGCAACCGCTGAGCAACAGGCAGCAGAAACCGCCGACGCAGCTAAAGCCGCGGTTGAAAGCAAATAATTGTTTTCTTAGCACAAAAACCCGCATTTATGCGGGTTTTTTATCGGCTATTTTCTACACTTTATTAGTAATTCTTTGCCTTCTTTAATGCGTTATCCTAAGCGTTCCACGGAATGTTTCATGTAAACTGCGTCGAGATTCGACATTTTCACTGGATAATTAGGCTTGCAACGTTTCTTCTTCTGGATGCTGATCTCGTTATGGGTTGCCCTGATGCCGCAGGCCTCAGCGACCCCGACTTTGCTCGGCACCACCTGCATGAACAGTAAGGGTGTGGTGATTGCCAGCATCCCGTTGCAAGGCGGCAAATTCGTCTGCCAGAGCGTGCTCAAAATCTCGCATGCAGACCAGTATGTGATCGACTTCAAAAACACATCGACCATTGCGCATTTTCAGCACGAAATCACAGATAGCAAGCAGCAAACCAGCATTATCAAAGGTGGCTTAAGCAGCCAGGAGAATGATCCGTTGCTACTGAGGCACGGCCGTATTATCCACCTGGAGCCTGGCACTTATCGATTGGCCACCTGGTTGCAATCGCCCTACTACCTGGCGCAACCTGAGATTTTCGTCTCCGAGCTAAGCACCTACCAGCAGCAAACCAACCGTACTACGGCTGCCAGCTTGCTGTTACTGGGCGTCTTGTTCGGCATCTTCACCTATTACGCTGCCATTGGCATGACGCCCGGGCACACCACCGAGCGCATGTATGCGTTATTTATTTTGGGCAACCTGATTTTCCAGAGCGCTGCGCTAGGGGTATTTAAACAATTGTTTGCATGGCACTGGTTTTACCTGACCAGCTTGCCCATCCTGCTCTCCAATCTGGCCTATATCAGCTTTGTCTGCCACTTGCTGGGCATCAACCCGTTACATCATGCCAAGCTCTATTACTTGTCTATGGTGGCACGCACGGTGCTGGTGGCATTGCTGGTGTTTGCCATGATCTTCCCCAACTGGATGCTGGAAATGGACAGGTTTGGCGTCGCCGTTTTCCTGATGTTCGGCCTGGCCTGCGGCATCCGCCTCAGCCTGCAAAAGAATCGTATCGCCCAGCTTTACCTGTTTGCGATCTCGGTATTTGGTATCCTGGGCGGCTTATCTATCACGGCTGAGCGCTTGACCTCTAATGCCTGGACCATCGAGCAATTCGGTTTGATCGCGGTGGCGGTAGAGGCCATCTTGCTTTCGCTGCTGGTTGCCTATCAAATGAACCGCCTGCATAAAGAAAAAGAGCATATGCTGGTCGAGCTGCAAAGCACGCGTTCCATTGCCATGACAGACCGGCTGACCGGCGTGCCTAACCGGCATGCGCTCGAAAATCAAATGGTGCAGTTCCCCGAGCATGGTTGCATGATGTTTCTTGATATGGACAACCTGAAATACGTCAACGACCACTTTGGTCATGACGCAGGCGATCACCTGTTAAAAAGCTTCAGTCAGATTCTGTCTAAAAAACTGGATACCAGTGGCCAGCTTTACCGGCTGGGTGGCGATGAATTTGCCATTCTGTGTCATGAAGATGATGTAGAGTGGTGCCAGCACCAGCTGGAATATACGCATTTGCAGATGGAAAAAGAAGGCTCTGTCAGTACGGGTGCCAGTGTAGGCATCGTATTTGCGCATGAGGCTAGTGAGACAGAAGAACTCATGCGCATTGCCGATAAACGCATGTATGCCAACAAACGCAGCCGTAAAAATCGCAAAGAAATGATGCAAGTGCTTGCCAGTTAATGGCGGGCAGACCGCTTCCCCTCCTCACCACAACAGTACCAAGCTAATTTGCAAGCAAGCATGTCACTATTGGCATAAATGCATTACACTGGCAATAATCATACATACAAGAATGTATTTTTACTGTATGTTAAGTTTGACCGATAGAACCATCTGACGCAGGCAGCTGTCATGTGAAAAAAACCAAGAGAACATCATGCCGTTACTGACTACCTTGCTTATCCTCATCGTCACCGCCCGCCTGCTAGGCCAAGTATTCAGCCGTTTTAACCAACCCGCCATTATTGGTGAAATGCTGGCAGGGGTGATTCTGGGCCCCAGTATTTTTAACCTGATTTCACCGACGCCTGCGCTGTCGGGCATTTCAGAGTTCGCTGTATTTCTGATCGTATTGTCTGCCGGTCTGGAGATGAATTTCAAAGAGGTGATCGACTCCATGCGTGGCAAGGGCGTCGTCATCGCACTGCTGGGCTTTTTGTTACCGCTCACCGGCGGCATTCTGGTCGGCGTCGGTTTTGGCCTCGATGTCAGCCGTACGATTTTCCTTGGCCTGTGCGTCTCGATTACCGCATTGCCAGTCACCGTCAGCATCCTGCAAAGCTTTAAGCTGCTGGATTCCAATATTGCACGCTATTCAGTCGCGACTGCCATTTTTAACGATATCGCGGCCCTGCTGGTATTAGGCGTGATTCTTAACCTGCCAGAACAAAAATCCTACCAGGCCGTCGGTAGCGCTATTTTTCATGCCAGCTGGAAACTGATTTTGCTGATTGTATTGATCGTCAGCGTTAGCCTGATCATCAAAAAAGTGATTGAAAAAGGCATCAGCATAGACCAGTGGTCAGAGAAACTGGTTGATTTGATTGGCAATGAAGCCCTGTTCGGCCTGCTGCTACTGCTGGTACTCATTTTTGGCTCAGTCAGCGCAGCACTTGGTTTTCATTTTGTGATTGGCGCATTTTTTGGCGCCTTGCTCATAGACCGCAAATTTTTCCTGCCCTCACGCTACAAAGAACTCGAGCTCACCTTGAGCTCGATTACCGGCGGCTTTCTGGCACCGGTTTTTTTTGCCTACCTCGGGTTGGAATTCAAAGTCCAAGTCATCGACTCCTTCTGGTTTGTTGCCGTGGTGCTGGCGGTGTCTATCCTGACCAAGATCCTCGCCGGATGGGTGGGCGGACGGCTTATCGGTCTTTCTAAAAGTGATTCACTGGGCATAGGCTTTATCCTCAATGGTCGCGGCGTGATGGAGCTGGTGATTGCCAGCATTGCCTATGATCGCGGCTTTATTGGCCAGGACTTGTTCTCGGTACTGGTGCTGATGGGGGTAGTGACCACCATGATTACGCCACTGATGTTCCGCAAATGGGTAATGCCGCAGCTGGAAAAGCAGGCCAGCTAGTTTAAGGACTATTGACATCAATTGACAAAAGAGGAACACTGATTAGCAAACGAACCATTCTCTAAAAGACTGGACACCCCTTGAGCGCACACCCTACTGTTTCAGCGTCATCGGTTCTAACTCCCCCCCGCATAGACAGCGGGCCGCTGTCTATTGAAGAACAAAACCAATTGCTCACCCTGCAACGTGCCATTCTGGAGTCTGTGGCGCGTGGTGCCGATCACATGGAAGTGATCAACCAGATCTGCCGCCTGGCAGAAAACCTGCTCACCAACGCCTTCAGTTCCGTCATGCTGATGGACGATAACAACGAACTGCTCAATGTCTATGCAGCGCCCAGCTTGACACCCGTACAAATCCAGAAAATCAACGGTTTGCGGCCCAGCCCTGGGGGCGGTTCCTGCGGCAATGTCATCTACCAGCAAAAAGTCCAATATGTCAGCAACACCTTTACTGACGAACGCTGGCATGACATTCGCCATCTGGCCTATGAATTTAACGTCAAATCCTGCTGGTCTATCCCGATTTTTTCTGCCGAAAACAGGGTAATTGGCACCTTTGCCCTCTCCAGCTTTGAGCACCGCGAGTCCAGCCAGTTTCACCGCATGCTGCTTGAAATCGGCTCAGCCATTATCGGCATCGCGCTCAACCGCAATAAATACCAGGAAAGCCTGCGCCAGTTTGAAAAAGTGTTCGAAGGCAGCGAACAAGGCATTATGGTGACAGATGTGCACCATGTGATTTTGTCTGTGAATCCGGCATTCACCAAGATGCAAGGCTTTACCATCGACGACATTAAAGGCAAAACGCCTAAAGTCCTCTCCTCTGGCCTGCACGATGCAGGCTTTTATCGCAACCTGTGGGAAAGTGTCACCAACTTTGGTCATTGGCGCGGCGAAATCTGGAACCGGCGCAAAAACGGCGAAGTGTTCCCCGAATGGCTGTCTATCACTGAAGTCAAAAATACAGTCGGTGAAGTCACCCACTATGTTGGCACCTTCAGTGATCTCAGTGACCTCAAGTCGGCGCAAAAAGAGATCCAGTACCTCTCCTCGCACGACGCCCTCACTGGCCTGCCGGATATTACATTGTTTAGAGACCGGCTGGAAAACGCGGTCTCTATTGCCGCAGCAGCTAACAGCAAAATCGGCCTGCTTGCGCTCAACCTGGATAACTTCAAGTTCCTCAATGACTCATTGGGCTATGCCTCGGGCGACAAACTGCTGCGGCTATTTGCCGAGCGTCTCAAAGCCTGTTTGCGTGAAACAGACAGCATCTGCCGCCATGGCGGGGATGAGTTCATTATCCTGCTCAACAATATGCACGATGATGAATCCATCAGCTATATCGTCGATACCCTACTCAACGAAATCTCGTCGCCGTTCGCCTTTGCCGGTAACAATATCTCCACCTCCTGCTCAGTCGGCGTCGCCGTTTACCCCACCGATGGCAACGACTTTGAAAAACTGTTTGGCCGCGCGCGCAAAGCCATGTCGCAAGCCAAAGAAGAAGGCCGTAACACGGCCCGTTTCTTTACCGAAAAGCTCAACAACGATAGCCTGCACTATTTGAATATCGCCTATGGCCTGCGTGAAGCCCTGGCGCATCACCAGTTTGAGCTGCACTACCAGCCGCAAATCAACCTTAGCAGCGCGCAAGTGATCGGCGCCGAAGCACTTATACGCTGGCATCATCCGCAAAATGGCCTGCAACCCCCGGCGCAATTTATCGCCATTGCCGAGCAAACCGGCCTTATTGTCGATATCGGCGAATGGGTGATAGAAGAAGCCTGCCGCCAGGCCATGGAATGGCAAAAAAATGACCTGCCACCACTCAGGATTGCTGTTAACGTCTCTGCCGTGCAATTCCGTCGCGGCAATTTGGACAAGGTGATTATTAAAGCGCTCGAAAAAACCGGCCTCGAACCGCGCTTGCTGGAGCTAGAGCTTACCGAATCCATCCTGCTCGAAGACATAGACCACCTGCTCGCCCAGCTCGACACCCTCAAACAGCTAGGCGTCAAACTCGCCATCGACGACTTCGGCACAGGCTACTCCAGCCTCGCCTACCTCAAAAAATTTAATATCGATCGCCTCAAAATTGATCAATCCTTTGTGCGCGACATCAACACCGACCCCAACGACGCCGCCATCGTCCGCGCCATTGTGCAAATGGCGCATACCTTGAATCTGGATGTGATTGCCGAAGGCGTGGAAGACGAAGCCATGCTCAAGCATTTACGTGAATCCGGCTGCGATGAAGTGCAAGGGTATTTATTCTCGAAGCCGCTGCCTGCACAGGCATTTCAAGCATTTATACACAGCCTTCGGCAAGATATCAGAGCAACTCAAGCATAAGCACGATCAGCCAGAAAATGCCTTGCGATAACTTGCCGGTGAGAATCGTGCGGCAAGCAAGGTGATGAAAAAGACTGCCACAAACACACCTATCCATGCCCATGACAAGTGTGTAAATTCGCGCTTTACCCAACCCGCCAGAAATGGCATCAAACTGGCAATCATATAACCGCCACCTTGCACAAAAGCCGCCAGGTCGCCAGAGAACCTGGGATCATCCAAATGATCCATCGCCAAAATCAGTGACAATGGGAATAACGCCCCAACCCCTAACCCTAGTAACACCATAGCCGCGAATGCCATGCTGATAGGTGCCACAATCATCACCGCCAGCCCGGCCAGCGTGCAACCCAAGGCGGTAAAGAGTAATGGGCGGCGATCATGATATTTGCCCACCACGCCTGACACAATCATTCCCGCTATTACTTCGGTTAATGTTAAACCCGCCAGTAAATCTCCGGCCAATTGGCGGCTTTGACCAAGCTCGACATAGAACGGCGGCAACCAGGCAAGAATCAGCGTATATACGCCGGTGCTAATGCCGAAAAACAGCATCAGCACCCAAGCTCTGCTATAGCGCCAAAACTGGATAGGCGCTTGTTGCGTTTGAATCACTGCTGGTCGTTGACGCTGCGCAGAGGCGGTTATCCAGATAATCATTGTCAGCAATGCGGGCAATGCCAACAAGGCCAATGTGTGCTGCCAACCCAGTATTTCATTCAGCCGGGCGGCACTCGCGGCGGCCACAGCAGCGCCGCCCATAATGCCGGTGGTATACAAGCCCATCATGCGGCCAGTGGCTGCCCCAAAGTGCCCTTTGATGAGGCCGGGCAATAATGCCTGCACCAGCGCAACCCCTACCCCAACCACCGCAGCGCTGGTTAACATCGCCAACGCGGAATCCCAATAACCACGAGCGGCACAAGCCAGCATAATCAATACTAGCCCCAAGGTAACACCGTTTACCTCACCCAGTTTTTCACGTAAAGACTGCGACAATAACGCCCCCAGGCCCATCAAAAACACAGGCAATGTGGTCAGCAAACCTGCTCCTGTCGCATCCAGGCCAGTGCTTTGTTGAATCAAATCCAGCAATGGACCAAGTGCCGCCATCGCTGGGCGTAAATTGACGGCGACTAACAGAATTGCAACCATCAGCCACAAGCGCCCTGCTTTCATCACACACGTCTCCCACAGTAGGTTAATATCACATATATCTTGAGTTCAAGATATATTCAGACTACGGTTAATTTATCTTGAAGTCAAGATAAATGCAGGAGCAAACATGAGCAAAAAAGAAGATGCTGTCGACCACATCATGAACCAATGGCGACGCGAGCGCCCCGACCTCGACCCAAGTCCCATGGGCTTGATTGGCCGCCTCGCGCGCTGCGAAATGTTGCTGAGACGCAAGCTCGACCAGACCTTTGAACACTTTGGCATGACCAGTTGGGAATTTGATGTGCTAGCAACGCTCAGGCGCGCAGGTCACCCTTACAGCCTGGCCCCAACTGCCCTCTACTCATCCCTCATGGTCACCTCAGGCACGATGACACACAGGCTACAACGCTTGGAAAAAGTCGGGCTGGTGGAGAGAGTCAAAAGCAGTGAAGACCTGCGCAGCATGCTTGTGCAGTTGACCGAAACCGGGCTAAACCTGATCAATCAAGCCGTGGAAGCCCATATCGCCAATGAGCAAGCCATACTCGATCGTTTACCCGTTGAATCGCGCAAACAATTGGATAAACACCTGGTGACGTTGCTATTGGTACTGGAAACGTCAATGGATGAGTCAACGACGTAAAGCTTTTAACGAACAAAAGCCTGAGCTGAATCTCCTTAAGTTTTGAATTTGGATTAATATCCTTAATTGCTTCTTACCTCAAAACTCTTCATAAGAGCCAAATATATGCAGCATGACTTTTTCCCCTTCGATGTGTTTCTCAGTCACAGTTCAAAAGATAAAGATGTGGTACGAGAGATTGCTTTCAGTTTATTGGCCTCGGGATTGAGGGTATGGTTCGATGAATGGTCAATAAGTCCAGGCGATCATATTCCCTCTAAGATTGAATATGGATTAGAACATAGCAGAGTATTAGTTTTATTTTTGTCAGCTAATTCTATTGGCTCCGATTGGGCAACTCTTGAAAGTCATGCTTTCAGATTCAGGGACCCTCTAAATAAACAAAGAAGGTTCATTCCTGTAAAACTCGATAAGGTTGTAGTAGAAGGCTCTATAGGTCAATTTCTATACATAGATATGACTGCAGAGAAACGCAAAGATGGTTTAACTAAATTAGTCGAAACATGTGCAGATAGTCGACGAGATCTAAGTAAACAGCATAAAGAAATAAAGACCACCTTTGAATCTTATCAGTTGGATTTAAAGGGCGACAAACCAAGATCTTATGCATTTAGTTCGGATGGGGAACGTTTAATTGCTGGTCTAGATTACGCCAGCCTAAACTCACAAAACAAAGACACTATAAAATTATTTGATATTAAATCTGGTAATTGTTTAAGAAGTTTCAAAAGTCACTTTCAAACAACTCATGAGGGCATTGAGTCAATAACTTGGGATTCAAATGAAACCAACTTCATTTCCACATCGGCCAATAAAGTTTTTCGATTGTGGAATGTAGATGTCGAAACGCATATACATGAATTTATTGGGCACCAAGCAAGTGTCTGGGATGCAAAATGGAGTAATGATGACAAACTTATTGCTTCATGTTCTTTTGACCATACAGTAAAAATATGGAATGCAAAGACAGGCAATTGTGAAAAAACCTTTATAGGACACACTAATCTTGTACGAAGAGTTTTATGGATAAAAAATGATACGCAAATTCTTTCATGTGGGGACGACAACACAGTACACATGTGGGATGTTGTCTCTGGAAAGTGCTTACGCATTTTAGAAGGCCATTCAAATTGGATTTTGAGTATGGCTACAAACGCAAACCAAACAAGACTTTTAACAGGATCCTGTGACAGTACCATGCGACTTTGGGATC
Source organism: Methylophilus sp. UBA6697 (assembly GCF_002454655.1). NCBI lineage: Bacteria > Pseudomonadati > Pseudomonadota > Betaproteobacteria > Nitrosomonadales > Methylophilaceae > Methylophilus > Methylophilus sp. UBA6697. The sequence continues at coordinate 4,811 of NZ_DKJH01000017.1, read as the reverse complement.
TTGAAACTGGTATTTGCTTAAAAATATTTCAAGGACATACTTCAAATGTTGAATATATCTCATGGGTGAATGATGAAGTAGTTTTATCTACTTCACCTGACTCAACGTTAAGGTTATGGAATATCGCTTCCGAAACTTGCCTCTACTTAGATTTAGGATATGAAAACATCCATCCCAGAGGGCTTAAGTGGCTAAATAATGGCTGTGCGATTACTGGCAACTTCTCGGGCGATATCAAAGTTTGGAAACTTTCATCGTTTATTGAAGATAAGACGTTAGGAAGCTTTGTAAAACTCAAAGATGAAATCCCGCCAAAGCAAATTCAATACACAAATGCAAAAGTTCTAATAGTGGGGGACAGTAGTGCAGGCAAAACTGGTTTATCAAAAGTCCTTGCTGGTGAAAAGTGGCTGCCTAGTGATTCAACCGTTGGCGCATGGGCTACACAATGGAAGTTATCGACTCCTTCATCCCTCGACATAGAAAAAGAAATTTGGCTTTGGGATTTTGGTGGTCAAGCGGACCAACGATTAATACATCAACTTTACATGGATGAAACAGCGCTGGCAGTGCTGGTCTTTGATGGGCAAAAAGAAGACGCTCTTGAAACACTTAATCAGTGGGCTCGAGAATTATCCAGACCAACTCTTGATCAATTTCCCAAAGTCCTTGTTGCAGGCCGCATAGATGCCGGTGGACTTCGCATGAGTAAAGAAAAAATCAACACTTTTGTCAAAAATAGAGGTTTTATCAAATTTCTTGAAACAAGTGCAAAAAGTAATATTGGTTGCGACGAGTTGAGAGCCACCATATTGAAGGCAATACATTGGGATGATCTCCCATGCAGAACAACTCTTCTAATGTACAAACAGCTACAGGAAGAAATAGTTAGACTTAAGGACTCGGGAAAAGTGCTTTTGAGATTCAATGAGCTTCGAGAAACACTCCAATTAAGAGCAAATGATTTAGAAAATTTTTCAGATACAGAACTAGATGCAGTATTAAGCTTATTAGCTGGCCCCGGTGTTGTGTGGAAATTAAAATTTGGTAGTTGGGTGTTATTAAAACCTGAAATAATTAATGTATACGCACAATGCGTAATACAAACGATGCGAGAAGACTCCTATGAAAGAGGTTGCATTAATGAGAAAAAACTTTTAGACGGGAACCTATCCTACAATACTTCAATAGATAGACTAGGCCTAGATGAGGAGCCTTTCATACTATTAGCAATGCACCAGTTGTTAATGGAACGAAATTTATGCTTACGTGAGCATACTGACGAAGGGAATGTTTTAATTTTTCCAAGTTACTATCGCAGAGAACGTGCAGAGTTAATCGAAAATCCAGCTACCCTAGTTAGTTACAGATTTAACGGTTTTCTGGATGATATATATGCAACTTTAGTTGTTCGTTTACATCACACCAAATCTTTTAAACATGATCAATTATGGAACTATGCTGCTGACTTCAAGACATTAACAAACAAAAAGCTCGGGATAAAATTAACGAGAAATTCTGAAAATGCAGGTGAACTTGATGTATTTTTTGATCCAAATATTCCAATCGAGGAAAAAATAATTTTCGCTAATTATATTCATGAGCATTTGTTAGAACATGCTTCTGACGTTGTTCGGCTGAGACATTTTATTTGCCCTCATTGCGGTACTGCGGTAGGTAATAGAGATATTGCAATGAAAAAGCTAGCTGAGGGAAAAGTTGATATTGCTTGCATAAACTGTGATTCCTCCGACAAACGAATACCCCTTTGGGATGAGATGGAAAAATTATTCTCCAGTGAACAAACAAAAAAACAAGTTCGTGAACTCAAAGAAGAATCAGATATATTTTTAGATAATGAGAGTAAAGAAAGAGTTCTAGTTGGCGAAATAATATCTACAGTATCTCTTGCTGGTCAGATCTGTAGAGAATTAATAACCAGTGACCATGGAATCGATATGGAGATTGAGTTCAAGTCTGATCAAGGCGAGGCAACAGGCAAGAAAATATACCTACAATTAAAATCCGGTGACTCTTATTTAAGAAAAAGAAAATCTGATGATAAGGAGATCTTCGACATTTCAAAACAAAGGCATGAACAATATTGGATGCAACAAGAATTTCCCGTATGGCTTGTTATAAGAAACTCTGAAGGCAATATAAGGTGGATGGAAATTAGAGACTACTTAAAAAAAGTTAGCGACAATGGGGAAAGAAACGTTGGGAAAATTGAGTTCTCAGGACAGCGATTTGACGTTATGAGTGTAAGAACTATTCGCAAAGAAGTGTTGCAACTGACACACTAAACCAAAATTTAAATTTTGATTGTTATAGGCTTTAACTCAAGGTATACATCGAATTTGAAATTTGATGGCTATATCACCATATAAGTCGAAACACTTAGCATCACCAACAATCATCCGCGTTAAAATACCGTCACACTCGTTTTATTAGAATTTATATGGATAAACGTATCCCCGTCACGCTGCTCACCGGTTTTTTAGGTAGTGGCAAAACCACCCTGCTCAACAAGCTTCTGCATAACCCTGCGATGAAAGACACCGCCGTAATCATTAACGAACTCGGCGAAGCAGGTTTGGACCAGATTTTTGCCAATAGCCAGACCTCTAAAACCATTGAGAGCGAGCATATTGCCGATAACACGGTGTTGTTAAGCTCTGGTTGTTTGTGTTGCTCACTCAAAAACGAGTTGGCTGACACCATGCGCGATTTGTTTTTTAAACGCAGCCTGGAAGCGGTGCCGCAGTTTAACCGCCTGGTGATTGAAACCACAGGCATGGCTGACCCTGGCCCGATTTTAGCCAACCTGATGAATGAGCCGGTGATTGAATCGGTATATCGCCTAGATGCGGTGGTGGTGACGATTGATGCGGCTTACGGCTTGCATCAGATTGCAGAGCAGAAAGAGGCGCTTAAGCAAGCTGCCGTCGCAGATGTGTTGCTGATTACCAAGCGCGACACGGCCACACCTGAGCAAATTGAAGCATTGCAAGCCAAGCTGAGTGAGATTAACCCGAATGCAACGCAGCAGTTTGTGTTGCATGGCGAAATCGACCCAATGCAGATTATTGATGTCGGGCTGTTTGACTTTGCCAGCAAGCAGGCCAACCCGCAGCGCTGGTTGCGTGCACCTGCCAGCGGTTTTAGCGCGGGCAAGAAAGGCACTTTGCCCAAAGCGCCTACGCATGATGATGTGAACACATTTACTGTCTACTTGCCCAAGCCAATGACGTGGTCTGACTTTAAAGGTGTGATTCTCAAGCTGTGCCAGACGCACGGTGAAAAGTTGCTGCGTTTAAAAGGTATTTTGCACGTGGAAGACGCCCCTGCGCCATTAGCAATACACGCGGTGCACTTTACGCCCTACCCGCCCACGCTGCTTGAAGGTTGGGATGAAGAAGAACCCATTAGCCGCATTGTGATTATTGGTAAGGGGATTGATGAGCAGGCTGTGCGCGATATGCTCACTCAGTTCTAAAGTAAGCCTCTTAGCAGGAGAATTACGGCGTATAAAGATTACGTAGTAACAGTTGTATTAGAAATGGAGTAAATATGGGACGTTATTTAGAAAAGATTTTAGAAGGCTGGATTTTCCAGAGTCGCTGGTTGATGGCGCCTATGTATCTGGGCCTGGTCGGTGGCTTGTTTATTTTGCTGGTGAAATTTGGCCAGGAGTTTTTTCATATCGCCGTGCACTTGGCTAGTTTCTCCGAACAGGAAACCGTGCTTTCCCTGCTGGCATTAGTAGATATCACCCTGGTGGGCAACTTGCTGATTATGGTGATTTTCAGCGGCTATGAAAACTTTGTATCGCGTATCGACACGGCCGACAGCGAAGACCGCCCGGAGTGGATGGGTAAAGTCGATTACTCTGGCCTGAAACTGAAGTTGATCGGCTCTATCGTTGCGATTTCCGCCATCGACCTGCTTAAAGCCTTTGTGCACCAGAGCTCAGGCACCGCTTCGTTCAGCACCGAGCAAATGGCGTGGCTGGTTGGCATCCACCTGACCTTTATCATCACCGGCGTGTTGTTTGCCTGGATGGATAAAATTGCCGGGCATGGTACAGACCATTAAGCGATACCCTGTTGTAAAAACCCGCCGCTGGCGGGTTTTTTATTGCCTATGCACTGGTTGTAATCAACCAACTTCGTAATAAAAGGTTAATCACGGCCGCTTATTCAAGAAATGGCCCTAAAACACTGTTTTCTTTCATCAATTATATTGGCAACAATCTTGGTTTAATGCAGGAAGATAATTGTCGCGATACCTATTTAATTGTTGCAGTACCCGGAGAAAAAAACCATGCGCCTGGCCATACTGAATAAACTGAAGAGCACCTCATCGACCGAGCAACGACAGCCACCGAGTGACCTACGTGGGCAAATTGAAGCCATTAGCAAAGTCATGGGGGTGATTGAGTTTGACCTCAAAGGCAATATTATTGCCGTCAACGATAACTTTGCTGCCGTCACCGGCTACAGCAAACAAGAGATCATTGGCCAGCATCACAGTATGTTTGTCACCGAGGCGGATAAAAGTAGCCAGGAATACAAACAGTTCTGGGACAATTTAGGCCGTGGCGAACCGCATGAAGGCCAATATAAGCGCCTGGGTAAAGGCGGCAAAGAAGTCTGGTTACAAGCCAGCTATAACCCGATTTTTGATGCCGAAGGCAAGCCATTTAAAGTCGTCAAATATGCGACTGACATCACGGCTGACAAACGCAGAAATGCCAACTTCTCCGGGCAAATTGACGCCATTAGCAAAGTCATGGGCGTGATTGAATT
>NZ_DKJH01000006.1:0-19384 GCF_002454655.1 Methylophilus sp. UBA6697 | reverse complement strand
TCGCCGAAAAGGCGAAATAGAACGCCTAAATAGCACAACGACCGTAAAGAATTACCTTCTAAACCCAATCCACAACAAGCCACCAATACTCAACACCAGAAACGCCCAGTTCCCCCAAAAAACATAAGGCGTCTGCCCCCGATAGCTCTGCGCTTCACCAGTCAAAATCACCGCCTGATCATGTGCGGCATGCTGCAGTACCTGGCCATTTTTATCGATAATCGCCGTCGCCCCGGTATTGGTACTACGCAATACCATACGCCCGGTTTCCAGCGCACGCACCTGGCTAAACTGCATATGCTGGTCCGCCGCAAACGATTGTCCGTACCAGGCATCGTTGCTGATATTCACCAGCAACTCGGCTTGCGGCAGTTGCTGGGCAATCTCTTCACCAAACACGTCTTCGTAGCAAATATTGACGCCAACTTTTTGTCCCGCAATCAGCAATGGCTGTTTTGAAGTGCCGCGTGATAAATCACTCAGTGGCATATGCAACCAGTCACGGTAAATCCAGCCGAAGACGCTTTTGAGCGGAATAAATTCACCGAAGGGCACCAGATGGCTTTTGGAATAGGCTTGCGTCGGTGACGTACCGAGGCTGATCGCACTATTAAAATATTCACCTTGCCTGGACTCAACAATGCCTACCAGTAAGTCGCCTTGCTGGCTGAGCGCATGCTGTTTAAGCGCATCCAGATACACTGGCGCCAACTGTTCGAGCAACACCGGTAAAGCGGTTTCCGGCAAGACAATCAATTGCGCTTTGGCTTGCTGCACCATGTCGAAATATTGGCGCAAGGTCTGCTCAGCATGCTCGGGCGACCATTTGATGGTTTGGCTGATATTGCCTTGCAATAAAGCGACGCTGACCGGCTGACCCACAGCTTGGGTCCACGGCACCTGCGTGAGTGCGCTGCCGCCAATGAGCAACGCAGCGAGGATACCCGCTGAGCGTAGACGCTGCTGAGTGGTGGCCAAGGCAAGTACACATGCGGCCAACAGCACCACCAATGCCGAGAGACCATAGACACCCAGCACAGGTAGAAAACCTGCCAATGGACTGTCTGGTGCCTGACTATAGCCCAGCGTTAACCAGGGAAAGCCGGTAAAAATCCAGCTGCGCACCCAGTCTGACAAGGCCCATAATAACGGCGCCGCCCATAACAAATGGCCTAAGCGCTTGGCCAGATAGCCTGCGGCTGCTGGGAACAGGGCCATAAACGCACATAGGCACAAGGTGCAGAATCCGGCAAACCACCAGGGCATGCCACCAAAGGTATGCAGGCTGATATAAATCCAGTAGATGCCAAATCCATACAGGCCGAGACCAAAGGCCAGACCCAGTTTAAATACTTGTGCCGGTGTTGCGGCTTGCTGCCATAAACACAGCAAAACGGCCAGGGTTAACCAGGGCAACCAGAACAGGCCATAAGGCGCAAAACCAAGCACCGTGAGTGCACCGATCAAAAGTGCCAGCGCGACACGTTGCCACAGCGGGGCATGGCTTGCCCAGGCTTGAACAGAGCTCAATGCAAGCCTTTCACCGGCTGGATATCCGCCATGGACAGCCAGGCGGAGAAGTCAGCCGACTGCATGACTTGCCATTCAATCATCCTAGCGATGGCAATCGGGTCATGCGGATCAATGACTTGCGTGGGACGCGCCGGATGACACATGAGCACGGGTGGCAGGTCTTTTTCAGAGATGAGCAGTTGTTTGAGCTGCCTGGCCCAGTATAGCCAACGTGCCTGATAGGCCGCCGCATCGCCCTGAAAATCGTAGACGCCCAGCAATACGGGCGAAACCCGGAATCCAGCGGCCTTAGCAAGCTGTTTTAATTTTTCTGCGCCTAGCCAATGGATAAGACGGGCTTTGAGGCCACTGCCCACGGGAGGGCTGGAAATACGCAACCACGGCCGCTCGCTAAGCGGCAAGTGGCCGTATCGATGTTGCAAAATGGTGATTAGTGCCTCGCGGATGATGGGCAGCTGATGCACGTGTAAATGACCATCAATGTAATCTGGCCGCATATGTAACGCATCCTCAAAAGCATCCAGCTGTTGCTTGATATTCGCCATCACCTTTTGTGTGCTGAGCAACCCAGTCAAGCTACGCAACACCAGCACAGGGTGAGAGGCACGCATGGTGCGTGAAAACTGGGTGAAATCAAGATGTAAGCCTAGATCAGCTTTGGTACGCAATTGCGGGGTGAGCTGCCGGGCACTGTCAGGCCAGCGTGGACTCAACGTCATGCAAGAAGTGGCTGTCAATATACCGCGCTCAATCAGCGTCAAAATGGCAGCATCAATCGCAGCCGATTGTGCATAGTCATCAGCACAAATAATGACCTTAGCCATGTAACACCTTAATCATGCTGAAAAGCCCAGAAGCGGCTCAGCAGCCAGGTGCTGATTGCAATCAATACCATGACCACCCCAAGCGCAAACCAGAAAGGCAACGGCGTGTAAGTCAGAGCCAGCCACAACAAGGCCTGGTTGCCAAAAAAACCGAGCAAAGCCACCGCCAGAAACTTGAAAAATGCGGCAAGATGACTTGCCTGTGTGCCACGAAACGACCAGCGGCGATGCCCGATATAACTCACAGGGAAGGCGCATAGAAAACCTAGCCAGTTGGCCTCAGCAGGCTGCCAGCCCCAGGCGTGCGTCAGCAATGCCACGATGTAATGCACGCCTGCAGCCAACGCACCCACACTGACAAACCCTAATACCGAGGCACGCATCTTAACCTCAGGACTGGTGACCGGATGCAGCCGGTGCAACGACTTCAGCCACAATATATGGCGGACGACCTTTGACTTCGTCATAGACACGGGCAAGGTATTCGCCCAGCACGCCAATAAATAACAACTGCACCCCAGCGAAAAACATCATGCTGGCCACCACGGTCGGCCAGCCAGGCACAGACTCATGGAAAAATAAGGCATCCACCACCACCACTGCACCATAGGCAAATGCCAGCAAGGCCAATGTGGCACCGGTCAAGCTGGCCAGGCGTAATGGCAAGACCGAGAAACTGGTAATACCTGTCCAGGCCAGCGCAATCAATTTGAGTTTTGAATAGGCACTTTCGCCGTGCAAGCGCGGCAAGGGTGTGTAAGGAATACCGATAGATTTATAACCCACCCAGGCGTAAATCCCTTTCATAAAGCGGTTACGCTCGGGCAAGGCGCACAAGGCATCAACCACTTTACGGTTCATCAGGCGGAAATCCCCGGCATCACGCGGGATTTCTACATGGGTACTGGCGCTCATCATGCGGTAAAACAGGCGCGAACCCCATAACTTGAAGGAGGACTCCTGCTCACGGTCCTGACGCACGGCATATACCATGTCGTAGCCTTCACGCCATTTTTCCAGCATGGTCAACATCAGCTCAGAGGCATGCTGGCCATCAGCATCCATGCAAATCACCACATCGCCTTTGGCATAACTCAGGCCAGCGCTAATGGCATTTTCTTTGCCAAAGTTACGCGAAAATCTGACCAGGGTCACATGACAATCCTCGACCAGCGATTGCACAACCTGTGCAGTTTGGTCACGGCTGCCATCATCGACCACCACCATATCCCAATGCGGTGACATCTGCTGTAGCACGCCGCGGATATTTTGCAGCGTATGTGCAATGTTTTTTTCTTCATTGTAAGCAGGCACCATCACCGTGATATGCGGTTGGGCGGTGAGGCGGTGAGAGTCAACTGTGGTCATGGCAATCAGATTAGCAGGTTCGATACGGTTATTGTAGCGGATTGCTACTAGTTTTTGGCCGGCGTGGCCAGGCGGTCAGCGCCTTGTAAGTGGCGACGGTCTTTAATCACCGCCAGCCACATGCCCTGCCGCTGTACGCCGCCAATCAGCTTGCCCTTCATGACTTCGTGGCAATGCATATTGGTCGTGGATAAAAAGAAATCTGCTTCATCCCAACGACGGGTCACACTAAAGCGGCCATCGAGGTAGGGTTCTATTTGTGGTGTATCGACACAGGCCGCCACCCAGTAAGGTTTGGTGCGCGCAGGCAAATGCATCTCGGTGAGCTGATCAGTCGCCACACGTAAAGCGCTGGACCAGTAATCGCCCTCCCATTTAAATTGCGCCTGGGTTTGATCACCAGCCAGGCGGTTGAGTCTGGCGTATTGGTATGGATGCAATTGCACAATATCGACCAAGGTCACCAGCATCAGGCCGCCAATCACGCCAGCCCAAATGGCCTGATAGGCGACTCTTGCGTGCAGATGACTGTGCGCCAATGCCTGCCATACGGCCACAATCGCCCAGGCGGAGAAGATCGCTAACAAAGGCAATAAAAAGGTAAAGTGACGCACGCCGTTATACAAAGCAGGCCGGTCATCCATCACGAAGACGAGTGGAAACAAGATACCCACCAACAGGGTATACATGACCATGCGTGTAGACTGATCAGCCAGTTGCAAGGCCTGGCGGCCAGCGAACCACAGCAAAGGCAGGCTGAAGATGCCTAATAAAGCCGCCTCAGGTAATTTAACCGCCAGATACTGAAACAGATAACTGCGCGGCACTTCGCTGATGTTGTAGACCACGCCATTGGCAATGGTCTGCATATTAAAGTCAAAGTGCGAGAAGGACTTGGCGGCTTCCAGCAAATTGTCCGGCTCAATCACACTCCACGGCCAGCACATGGCCATGAATACAAAGGCCAGCACGGCGGCCGGCAGCAAAACAACCACCATGCGCAGCAGGCGCGACCATATCGGCGTACGTTCATATTTGTGATCGAGCAACACACGCACAAGCACCAGCAACACCAGATAGATCACGGCAAAAGCGCCGCCAACGCGCAAGCCTAATGCGCCGCCGACTGCGAACCCAAGCAGCACAATGGCTTTGCCACTGACATTTTCCATATCGCGCACCACCAGCGCGGTGGCATACAGCGCCCATAACATGCAGGTGGCAAACGGCACATCTTTGGTATGGGTAAACATGGTGCCAGACCACGATACCGTGAGGAACAGCAGGGTCATGGCTAGCAATGCCAGGCGCTCGCCACCCAGCAAATACGCGAATCTGGACACGCCGTAAAAGCCCAGCAAACCAAACAAGGCCGAGAGCAAGTGACGTATATCCCAGATCATGATCGGGATATACGGGTCCAGCGCAGCGGCAATAATGTCAAACAAGCCGCCATACAGGTAGAGATTTCGGTAGTGAAAAGCGTCCTGGTCTTTAAAACCGGACTGATACCAGTCGAGCAGCATCTGGCCGTAAGTATGCTGTACATACTCGTCGTTGCTGATGCCGTGCTGGCGGAAAGTGAGGGCTACCCAAATAATTAATGCCAGCCAAAAGAAACGTATCAAGCAGCGATACGTAGCAGCTGAGCAAGCTTGGGTAAAAAGGTGTTTCATGGGCTATTTAATCGTGAAAAATCAACACGCGCAAGCGTATCACGACACCCTGCCTGAGGATAGAGCGCGACCCCTGTCACGCTCAAATAAATCCTGGCCAGGCGAAAGCGGTTTAATTGCCAGGATCAGTATGCACGGAAAAGCGATAACCGGAACCACGCACGGTCTGGATCATTTCCTCATGCTTGGAAGCTACCAGTGCATTGCGCAGGCGGCGAATATGCACATCGACCGTACGGTCTTCAACAAACACGCGGTCACCCCATACCTTATCCAACAGCTGTGTGCGGCTATGCACGCGCTCAGGATTGGTCATAAAGAAGTGCAGCAATTTAAACTCTGTCGGGCCCAGCGGGATATGCACATTATGGCCAGTCACGCGGTGTGTGGTCGGGTCCAGGTGCAAACCGGCGATTTCAATCGGATCATCAGTCATTTGCGGTGCGCGCCTGCGCAACACGGCTTTGATACGCGCATTCAACTCACGCGGGCTAAATGGCTTGGTCACATAATCGTCTGCGCCTACTTCCAGGCCGCGTACTTTATCAAACTCGTCACCACGTGCAGTCAGCATGATAATCGGTACTTCTTTAGTCAGGCTGTCAGATTTCAGGCGGCGGGCAAACTCAATACCGCTCATGCCAGGCAACATCCAGTCCAGCAAGATCAGGTCTGGCATGGTTTCACGTAACAACATTTGTGCATGTTCGACGCTGGTGGCACGGATAGCGTGATGCCCCGCCTGCTTGATATTTAACGCCAGCAATTCCTGAATTGCCGGTTCGTCTTCTACCACCAAAATATTCGCTGCTGCCATGACACTCCCTTTAAGCAATATGAGATCAAAGTATTGATTGAATGCTCGCCAGTTTATGAATGAATTATGACATTTTAATGACAACATCACATAAATTTAATTTTGCTGTTATTGCCTTTTAGGCCAAATTGTAACAAGATGTAACGGCAGAAAATAAAGGGGTTTTTAATCTTGCTTAATCTTTCCAAAGAACACATCACCGCTGGCAGCCATTTCAATCGCTGGCTGGTACCACCGGCAGCACTGGCAGTACATCTCTCTATCGGCATGGCTTATGGCTTTAGCGTATTCTGGAAACCGCTGGGCAACGCGCTCACTGGGCCAGATGGCAAACCAGTGGCCGCCTGCGCCGCAGGGGCAAGCACCTTTGCCGATAAACTGGCAGGCACCGCCAAAGCGCTGACCGCTACTGACTGCAACTGGACCCAGTTTGACCTGGGCTGGATGTATACCTTGTTTTTCGTCCTGCTGGGCTGCTCTGCGGCCGTCTGGGGTGGCTGGCTAGAGCGTGCAGGTCCGCGCAAGGCAGGCCTGGTTGCCATGCTTTGCTGGTGTGGTGGCTTGCTCATTTCCGCCCTCGGTGTTTATCAACACCAGCTATGGATGATGTGGCTGGGCAGCGGTGTCATTGGTGGCATCGGCCTCGGGTTGGGCTATATTTCACCGGTATCCACCCTGATCAAATGGTTTCCTGATCGCCGCGGCATGGCCACAGGCCTGGCGATCATGGGCTTTGGCGGCGGCGCCATGATAGGCTCACCACTGGCAACTAAACTCATGAGCATATTCGCGACGCCCACCGCCCCCGGTGTGTGGCAAACCTTCGTCGTACTGGCCGTGATTTACGCCGTCTTTATGACTTGTGGCTCACTGGGCTATCGCGTACCGGCCGCCAACTGGAAGCCTGCTGGCTGGACACCGCCAGACACTCAACACAACCGCCTGGTTGCCACCCGTCATGTGCACCTGAAAAATGCGCACAAAACGCCGCAATTCTGGTTGCTGTGGCTGATTCTGTGTATGAATGTGTCTGCTGCCATCGGCATTATCGGTGCCGCAGCGCCCATGTTGCAGGAAACGTTTGGCGGGGTACTGATCGGCCAGCCTGCACTTGGGTTTGCCGACATCAAGGCAGATGAAGCGCTGACCGCTGCAGCCGCAGCGGTAGGCGCAGGTTTTGTCGGGCTGATTTCACTGTTTAACATTTTCGGCCGTATCGGCTGGGCCACCTCGTCAGACAAACTGGGGCGCCAAACGACCTATTTCATCTTTTTTGTACTCGGCATCATGATGTATGTCTGCGGCACTTATGCGGCCAATCATCACCAACTGGCCTTGTTCCTGCTGGTGTTCTGCATCATTGCCTCCATGTATGGCGGCGGCTTTGCTACCATTCCGGCCTACCTGGCTGACTTGTTCGGTACGCAGTTTGTAGGCGCTATCCACGGCCGCCTGCTTACTGCCTGGTCAACCGCAGGCATTCTGGGCCCGGTCATCGTCAACTACCTGCATGACGTGCGACTGGAGGCCAACGTCCCCTATGCCGATATTTATGCGCCGATATTTATGACGTTAGCGGCCTTACTCGGCGTCGGCTTTGTGGCCAACTTGCTGGTCAGACCGGTGGCTGACAAATACTTCATGTCAGACAGCGAATTGGCAGCAGAGCAAAGTGGTGGCAAAAACACCACCCAGCAGGCGGTGAACATCAAGCAGGATGACCAGAAAACACCTGCCATTCTGGTCAAACTGGCGTGGCTTGCTGTCCTGATTCCCATCAGTTATGGCATCTGGATGACGGTACAAAAAGCCTGGTCACTATTCGCGTAATCCGTAACGTAGCCGTTTGGGTTAAAATAGCGGTTTATGTTTTAACCCACGGACGCACAAGTGAACAAAATTGCTCAAAACCTGGACGGTAACGGTAAAAAAATCGGTATCGTCCTCTCCCGTTTTAATGAAAACATTGGCGCAGGCTTGTTGCAAGCCTGCGAACAGGAACTGCTCAAACTGGGCGTCAACGCTGAAGACATCACCCTCGCCACCGTACCAGGTGCGCTGGAAACCCCGCTGGTGCTATTGCACATGGCCATGACTGAAAAGTACGATGCCTTGATCGCGCTGGGTGCCATTATCCGCGGTGAGACCTACCACTTTGAAGTAGTTTCCAATGAGTCTGCACGTGGCATTTCAGAAGTACAACGCGATACAGGCGTGCCAGTTGCCAATGCAATTCTCACCACAGAAAACGATGAGCAAGCTGAAGTACGCGTAGCGGTAAAAGGCGCAGAAGCCGCCCAAGCTGCCATTGAAATGGCGAACTTAGTGAGCGCACTATGAGTGAAGATAAAGCAGCGGTGAGCCAGGAAAAAGCTGCGCCAGCCAAAAGCAAAGGCAGCAAAAACCGCCGCAAATCACGCGAGCTGGCACTGAAAGCGCTCTACCGCAACCGCATGAATGCCGGTGATGTGAAGCAACTGCGCCTGGACAGCCTGGATGACCCGGATTACTTCAAGGCCGACGAGACGTACTTCAAGCAATTGCTCACTGGCGTGCTCGATCACACGACCGACATTGATGCCATGATCAGCCAGTTTATTGACCGCCAGCTGGAAGAACTGAGCCCGATCGAACATGCCATTTTGCGCATCTCCGGCTATGAGCTGATGTTTGATGTCAGCATTCCTTACCGCGTTGCGATCAATGAAGGTGTTGAGCTGGCTAAAGCTTATGGCGGTATTGATGGTCATAAATACATCAATGGCGTACTGGATAAAATTGCTGCGCAGGTCAGACCGCACGAATTTAAGCGCTAGACGCCTAACCGTAGTGACCAGACATAAAAAAGCCCTGCATACAGGGCTTTTTTATTGCGCAGCGTATGAGCACGGGCTGTTATTCAGAATAGACGTGGTAGCCATTGCGCCCGGCGCCTTTGGCTTCATACATGGCGATATCGGCCTGTTTCATCCACTCAGTCACCGTCACCTGCGTACCTGCAGCACACACAGCCACCCCAATACTGACGCCAATATGAATACTGCGTTCATTCACTTGCACTGGCAGTACAAAGCTATTCAGGATTTTTTGCGCCACATGCTCAGCATCATCACGCTGCGTGAGTTCTGGCAGCAACATCACGAACTCGTCCCCGCCCAGCCTGGACACCGTATCACCTTGCCGCAAACTGCCCTGCAGTCGCGTGGAGACCTCTTTTAAAATCACATCGCCTACATCATGGCCAAGCGTATCGTTAATCTGCTTGAAATGGTCAATATCCAGGAACAGTAATGCCGCAGCCTGCTTCGCATGCGGCAAGCGCGCATGCACCTGATGCAACCTGCTGAGCAACATCCGGCGATTGGGCAAGCCGGTCAGCGCATCAAAATAGGCCTCTTGTGTGACTTCATCATACTGATGCTTACGTGCCGTAATATCTTCGATCTGGGCAATAAAATATTGCGGCGCATCCTCATCATCGCGAAAAATAGACACCGACAATTGCACCCACACCACGGCTTGATCGAGGCGGATATAACGTTTCTCCATCTGATAGGCGTTTATTTTGCCATCTAGCAGTTGCTGCACATATTCCAGATCCTTAGCCAGATCATCAGCATGGGTGATTTCCTGGAATGTCGTCGCCACGAGGGCCTCGTTGGTATAGCCTACAATGTTGCACAATGCCTGGTTCACCTTGGTAAAGCGCCCCTCCAGTGACACGATGGCCATACCAATCGGCGCAAACTCCATAATCTCGCGAAAACTTTTTTCACTGGCACGCAGGGCAGACTCTGTCTTCTTACGGCTGCTGATATCATCAAATACCACCACAGCACCACTGACTTTACCGTCACGGATAATTGGCACCGAGGTTACATCCATATAAATGGGCTGGCCGCCACATCGCCAGAACACTTCATCTGAGGTCTTGATCGCTTGCCCACTGCGCATCACCTGGCACAGTACGCAATCCTGCTCAGCATGGGGCGACTCATCCGCCTTCTTATAATGTAACAGGGCATGTGCACTCTTACCCAACAACGCGCCCTGCTCCCAGCCCAGCAAACGCCGCGCCTCCGGATTGGTAAACGTGATCAGGCCATGCATATCTGTGACGTAAATGCCCTCCCCCAGGGTATCTGTAATCTCTTGGAACCTGACAGCACTTTCCTTGAGTGCCAGCGTTTTTTCATTCACTTGCGCCAGCACCCTGGCCGTGAAACCGGTGCCGATCAGCAGGATAGACCCCACCAGCCCGATACAAAAAATCCCGACTGCCAGCATGCTCCAGCTTTGCCAGCCCCGATGTTGGGCATAATAGCGATGAGACGGTGAAATATTGAGCCGATAATGCTTGGTGCCAAACTTGAAGTCACGGCTAAATACCACATCAGACTGCGCATCCGTCACAGCGGCATATACAACGGCCTGACTTTCCATCTCCACCAGTTGCACATTCAACAATGATGCTGTCCGCGCAAATAAGGCGCCAAAAAAGTCCTTATTCACCAGCACCGTTTGCACCACTCCATCGTAGCGATATCCATGCACGGGATACATCAACAGCAAGCCAGTTTCATGCCCCGAATACAGGTATAACTGGATAGGGGCAGTCACCACCGCAGTATTTTGCTTGAAGGCCTGCAAAATGGTCATTTTGCGATTATCGAGTGCAGCCAAATCAAAGCCGACCACCCGCTGCGTCTGCGCTGTGGTTGGTTCAATATAAGTCAGTGGAAAATAATAAGGCCGTATTTTTGCCGTGAGCCATTGCTCAGCCGGGCCTGGCTCACGGATATCAAAACCGGGGGACTCTGCCTGCATCCGGGCCACAAAGCTGGCACGTTCGGCCTGACGAATCTTGGGCACCCATTCAATGGCATAAATCATCGGGTATTTATCCAGCGTCACTTTGACAAAGCTACGGAAATCCGCCTGACTAATGTCTGACTGCTGATAGGTAAACAAGGCGCTGATTTGTGCCAGCACAGCCTCTTGCGATTCCAGCCGCACACGTAATTGCTCGGATAATTGGCTGGCCATGCCATCAAATTCGGTCAACGACTCCTTACGCTCCCATTTGCTGGCCGTGACAAAGGCTAATACCAGTAAAGCAAACAATATGAGCATAGGCACTGCCACGGTTTGCAAGCGCCTTCTCCACAATGGCCGCGGCTGGCCGAGGAAGACCAGCGTGAATGGCAGCATCACAATCAGGCCAAGGAAGTCTCCTACCCACCATGATACCCAGCTTGCCAATACACTGTGCTGGTCGAGTAACCCCAGCATAAACAGCCCCGTCACAGATAAGCTGGCGCTCACCAGGCAGATTAACGGCGCATACAACAAAAAACGCACGACATCACTGGGAGCATCCAGCGTGGTGGGATAAGTAATGATCCGGCGCAGCCATGTCCCGCCACACCAGGCCTGTACGGATGAAGCCACGGCAATCAACATTGCCACCGCTAGTCCGAGCTGACTCCAGTGATGGCTGGCCGTATAGCCGACCCATAAATTCAGTAGTAATGATCCGCAAAAAATGGCGGGTAAGGCACGCTGCCCGATCAGATAAGTCACCGCAATGGCGATACCGGCGGGCGGGAAAATAGCGGAGGCATAACCAGGAGGCACTGCCAGCATCAAGCCCAGCTTGCCGGTGATGATATAAATCAACACCAAGGCCAAGCTAAAAAGAATGCCTTTGCTGTGAGTAGAGGGTCGTGGAAACATCAATAACAATATTCAAACACGGTGCGTGCAAATGTGTCGCTGAATAAAAACATACGTGTATTCAGTCAGCAGCTTAACACTGCGGCGTACTCAAGCATGACAGAAATTAAGTAACAAAACGCCGCTTATTTGCCCCATACAGCTGTTTGCAAAAAAAGATCAGGCCAACAACGATAGGGTGTGGAGCTGTAAACCATGCGCGTCCCAGCGGGCACACACGGCATCATCATGCCAGTCACCCAATACGATACGCTCACAGACATGGCCATCAATCTGCACAGGGTGACGCCCCGGCCTATGTGTATGGCCATGCAACAAGATATCCGGGTAATCATACTGGCGCAGCAAAGCCAGCACAGCCGCTGCATTCACATCCATAATATCCATGGGTTGCGTGGTTTGGGCGTGCATCGCCTTGTTTTGTGTACTTTGCTGACGCGCCTGTTCGGCAAAGGCCAGTCGGGCGGCGAGCGGCTGTGACAGAAAAGCCTGCTGCCATTGCGGCGTGCGTACCTGACTACGGAACTGTTGATAAGCCACATCATCGGTACACAAGGCATCACCATGGCTCAAAAGAATGCGTGTTTCGCCTAATGTCAGCAAGGTTGGATCAGACAACAATTGCAAGCCACTGGCTTGCGCAAAACCTTGGCCAATTAAGAAATCACGGTTGCCATGCATAAAGTATAACTTCACGCCCTGGTCCGAGAGCGCACGTAACGCTTGCACAATCGGTACAAACTCCGCGCCATGCTGCGGGTCAGCGAGAATATCATCGCCCACCCACACTTCAACAAAATCACCGAGGATATACAGCGCTTCAGCCGTCGTAACTTCCGTCCGCAGCCAATGCAAAAAAGCCTGCGTTACCGCAGGCCTTTGCGCACATAAGTGCAGATCAGAAATGATCCATGTGGTCATGCCTTAGGCAACCACAACGGCTTTTTCAATGATCACTGGTTCCACTGGCACATCCTGGTGGCCAGCGCGATTGGTCGTTGGTACGGCTTTGATCTTGTCGATCACGTCCATGCCTTCAACCACTTTACCGAAGACACAGTAACCCCAACCCTGGCTGGTCGGTGCAGTAAAGTTGAGGAAGTCGTTATCTTTCACGTTGATAAAGAATTGTGCAGACGCTGAATCCGGCACCATGGTACGCGCCATGGCCAAGGTGTATTTGTCGTTAGACAAGCCATTATCAGCCTCGTTTTTGATGGTTGCGTCGGTCGCTTTTTGCTTCATGTTGGTGTCAAAACCGCCACCCTGAATCATGAAGTCGTTAATCACGCGATGAAAAATCACGCCATCATAAAAACCTTTTTCAACGTAGCTCAAAAAGTTAGCCACGGTAATCGGGGCTTTTTCTGCGTTGAGTTCAATCGTAATATCGCCAAAATTGGTAGTCAGTTTGACCAAAATATTCTCCGTTTATTGAGGATGATGATAGTTATTTACTAACCGTTACTTGCTAGTCACTATCGTTGCACGTTTAATGATGACCGACCGAATCGGCACATCTGAAAAGCCGCGTTGGTTGCCAGTAGGCAAATTGCTGATTTTAAACACCACGTCCATACCAGACACCACCTTACCAAACACACAGTAACCGATTCTGTCAGGCTCCGGGCTGCTGTAATCCAGAAACTGGTTGTCAGCGACATTGACAAAAAATTGCGCAGTGGCTGAGTTAGGATCTTGCGTACGCGCCATGGCGATGGTGCCGGTCTGATTGACCAGGCCATTACCGGCCTCATTGACAACCGGTGCTCGGGTTGGTTTTTCTGTCAGCTCGCGATCAAAGCCGCCGCCCTGGATCATGAAACGGCCAATCACACGGTGAAAAATGGTATTAGTATAAAAACCGTCTTTCACATATTGCAAAAAGTTTTCCACCGTTTTAGGCGCTTTGTCAGCATACACCTCAACCGAAAAATTACCCTGATTGGTTTCAAACAGTACTTGCGTTGCCGCATTCGCCACACCCACTGCGGCCAACAAGCAACACCCTAATACCCAAGACAACACACGCATCACGCTGATCCTTCGTACAAAATTTTCCATTCACCATTCTCCTGCACCCAGTATTGTCGTTTTTTCATGACATTACGTAATGCAGCGCTCACATATTCCTGCTCAAAGTCTACGACCACCATATTTCGCTTGGAGTTCGGATAAGTGAACATGCTCACCTCAGACAGATTGACGCTCACCTTGGGCTTGGCCGCCTGAATCTGGCGCTTGTAACTCGTCCATCTGGACAAATCACCTTCAGAATAGAAGAAGTCGCTGGTGTAATGAGACAGGTAAGCATCGGTATTTTGCGAAGCCCAGTCTTTACGCCACTGTTCGATCGCAGATTTAAGATCTGCTTTGTGACGGTCCTGATGACGCACAGAATCTGGATTCACCCACTGAAAATTGACACCAATCACGACTGGCGTATTGCCCGCCTGTAACACTTCCTGCAGGGCTTTCATGTCAGGGTTGGACAACACCACACAACCATCACTGGCGCGTGGCGGACGGCTGTAAGTATCCCTGGGCGTGCCATGTATCCAGATACCGGAACCAGTCTTGCGCTCGTAACTGTCAATCTCATTCGGATAATTGAGCGGATACGCTGCATCGCCATACAAGTCCGGCAAGGGGCGATTGAGTTTACGCGAGGCAAAATAAACGCCTATTGGCGTCCGCTTGTCACCCTGGTCTTTTTTGCCGATACCGTTTTTACCGATAGTGACATAATAATCAGCGACATAGCGCAACACATCGCCCTGCCCCTTTTCATAGACATACAGACGTGAGCGCGCGGTATCGACAAACAGGATGTGGCTTTGCTTTTCTGACAACTCCACCAGCATATTGGGCTGGGTCAAGCCACGGTTACGGTCAAAATAATTGCGGATACGGATTTCAGCTTCTTCTTTGAAATCCTGAATGCGGGTGACATCTGCCGTATTAGCATCACCAAAATTATTTAAAATCCTGGCTTTGGCAGAAAGCAAATCGCCATGAATCAGATGGGCAAGGGCAAAGTTGGGAGAGATCGTCAGCAACTGGTCAACATAATCCAGCGCCTGTTGCAAACGGCCTTCTTTAATCGATTGCAGAGTTTGCACCAACATGCGTTCAACCGCATTGGTGTTTTTATTTTGGACGAACAAACGCGCAGTTAACGCTTCATGGTTAACCGCGGTTGCATTCCAAGGCAATAACGCAGCACTGACAAACGCAATATAGCAGTACTTTCTTAAACTCCTCATACCGATATTATACATTTGTTTAATTAAAATCTTGCGCGCTTAACCAGCCAAATTCGCCCCTTATTTAGCGATTTTAAAGGCGTGCCGTCGAACAGCGCACGCTTTAATTTAGCTTAGAACAACTTTAGAACTTACCGACGCGCTCTTGCTGAATTAACCAGCGACCGCCTTCTTTCACCAGATTCAGCGTTTTGTTCGAGTTTGCATCCAGGCCAGTGGCTTTATAGGCCTGACGGAAGGTCACCTTGGCTGCACTATCACTCTCGACTTTGACTGCCAGATTACTCAGCTTGACTGAAATCTTGCTTGGGCGGCTGACGCGATCACGACGGGTAGACTCCCACTGCTTGCGTGATTCGCCTGCTGGTGTTTTAAAGTCTTTGGCGTAGCTATCCAGATACTTGTCTACATTTTGTGCTGCCCACGCATCCGCCCAGGCATTCACAGCATCCAGCACGATACGCTCCTGATGGTCAGTTGCCGGTTTCGCTTCTACCGGCTTGGATTCAACCACTGTTGGTTTTTTGGTCTCAGCGACGACAGGTGGTGTGACCGTTGACGGCGGCGATGGCTGCGCTGCAGAAGGCGGATTCACTACCGCAGTATTGACTGGCGGCGGGGTCACCGCAGGCGTAGTGGCTGCTGGCGCAGGCGGTACAGCCGTTGCAGTACGCGCCACAGTACGCTTGCCACCAAACAAATCAGTAATCATGGCCAGCTTGCTTTGCGCACGACTATTGGAGGTGTCTAGCTTCAACGCCTTGTCGTAAGCTTCTGAGGCCAGGCGCGCATAAATATCACCCAGATTCTCATGCGCAGTGGCGTAGCTAGGATGCGTTTTGATCGCAGATTCCAGCGCTTTTCTGGCTTTATCATACTGACCTTGATCCGCATACAGCACGGCCAGATTGTTATAAGGCTCAGGCAAGTTAGGGTATTTTTCAGTGAGTTCGGTAAATGACTTGATCGCCTCATCGCGCTTACCCAGCTCTACCAGAATCACGCCGCGCATAAACATGGCTTCAGCGTTTTTAGGGTTGGCAGACAGATAATTATTCACACGCTCCAAAGCGGCCGCCTGGTTGCCCTGCTCGGACAACTGGTTGATCTCACGTAGTTCCACATTGGTTTGGCCCGCAAAAGTAGAATGAGACAAGGCGACCTGGCTTAAAAGGACAGCCAACACCAGCAAAGATTTTTTTAATGTTGCGTTCATGAGTTTATTACCTGAGCAATCGTTGATTTTTAGCAGTATGTTATACTTGGATTGTACAAGAGACAGTGCGTATTTAGGTGATTATTACACGATGATTCAGCACCAATTTGTGTCCTGCGTGGTTTACCTGACAACAAACAATCAAGCAATGGCAACCCTCGCCGACGCAAAAACAAAAAGCACCACACGTGTTAACATAAATTAAACACTACAATATTTCTGCTAATTTTATCACGCATTAATCCTTTTTACATTTCGTTAGCATGTTAAAACTACACAACACCCTTTCCCGCAGCAAGCAAGTCTTCCAGCCCATCACAGAAAAAACCGTCAGCATGTACGTCTGCGGCATGACCGTATATGACTTTTGCCATCTGGGCCACGCACGCGTCATGGTGGTGTTTGACATGGTGGCACGCTGGTTTCGCACCAGCGGCTATAAAGTGACTTACGTACGCAATATCACCGATATTGACGACAAAATCATCAAACGTGCCAATGAAAACAACGAAAGCATCCAAAGCCTGACGCAGCGTTTTATTACCGCAATGGATGAAGACTCGGCCAAACTCGGCATTATCCGCCCCGACATTGAGCCACGCGCCACCGAGCACGTGCAAGGCATGCTGGACATGATTAGCCAGCTCATAGAAAAAGGCTTTGCCTACCAGGCCAGCAATGGCGATGTGTTTTATAAAGTGCGGAGCTTTAACGACTACGGCAAACTCTCTGGCAAGTCACTCGAAGACCTGCGTGCAGGTGAGCGTGTCGATGTCGACACCTTCAAGCAAGACCCGCTGGACTTCGTATTATGGAAATCTGTAAAACCGGGCGAACCCTACTGGGAATCCCCCTGGGGGAATGGTCGCCCAGGCTGGCATATTGAATGCTCTGTCATGAGCGCGGCACACCTTGGCGCACACTTTGATATCCATGGCGGTGGCCAGGACTTGCAGTTCCCGCACCACGAAAACGAAATCGCCCAATCCGAAGCCACCCATGACTGCACCATGGCTAATTACTGGATGCACAATGGCTTTATCCGTGTCGATGACGAAAAAATGTCCAAATCCCTGGGCAATTTTTTTACCATTCGCGAAGTGCTGGAAAAGTATGACCCGGAAGTCGTGCGTTTTTTCATTCTGCGCGCACATTACCGCAGCCCGCTCAATTACTCGGACAAACACCTGGATGATGCCAAAGCCTCTTTGACGCGCCTGTATACCGCATTGCGTGGCATAGAGACTGCCGACAGCGCCATCAACTGGGATCAGCCACAGGCCGCCAAATTCAAGGCAGCCATGGACGATGACTTCAATACACCAGAAGCCATCGCCGTCTTATTTGAACTCGCCAACGACTTAAACAAAGACAAATCCGCCGCTACTGCCGCATTATTGAAACAATTGGCTGCGATTATCGGCCTTTTGCAACGCGATCCGGAAAGCTTTATGCAAGGCGAAAGCGACAGCGCGCTCGACGTCGAAAGCCTGATCGCAGCGCGCATTGCTGCCAAAACAGCCAAAAATTACGCTGAAGCTGACCGTATCCGCAAAGAGCTGGCCGATGCCGGTATTATTCTGGAAGATACCCCACAAGGCACGACCTGGCGTCGCGCCTGACTGCGTAAAAACATTATTCTTTTGAAACATTGAAGGAACACGGATGCCCGTCAAACTATCTGCCCCTGCTGCCGAAACGTTATTGCCCGTCAAAGGCGTACAACTGGGTTTTGCCCAGGCGCATATTCGCAAACCCAACCGCAAAGACGTGCTGGTCATCACCGTGCCTGAGGGCAGCAGTGTCTCTGGCGTGTTTACGCTTAACCGCTTTTGTGCGGCGCCCGTGACGGTCTGCAAACAGCATTTGCAGCATAACAAAGGCATCCGCGCGCTGTTGGTGAATACCGGCTGTGCCAACGCAGGCACTGGCCAGCAAGGCCTGGACGATGCCCGCGCCAGCTGTATCGGCGTCGCACAAGCACTCAACATCAGCCCAGAACAGGTATTACCCTTCTCCACCGGCGTCATCCTGGAAACCCTGCCAATGGAAAGACTGCTGGCAGGCATCGCCCCGGCTGTCGACAACTTGCAAGAAAACAACTGGTTAAATGCCGCAGAAGCGATTATGACCACCGACATTGTGGCCAAAGGCACTTCGCGTCAATTAGTCATTGACGGCAAACCAGTCACAATTACCGGCATCAGCAAAGGTTCCGGCATGATCCACCCCAATATGGCCACCATGCTGGGGTATATCGCCACCGATGCCGCCATTAGCCAAGTTGCACTCGACAGCATCATCCAACACGCTGTGAATAAATCATTTAACTGCATCACGGTCGATGGCGACACCAGCACCAACGACAGCCTGATCCTGATGGCCACCGGCCAGGCAGGCAATGCAGTCATCAACGAGCAAAGCGCTGATTTTGTAGCCTTGCGTGATGCGCTGACCGAAGTCGCAACAGAACTGGCACAAGCCATTGTGCGCGACGGTGAAGGCGCCACCAAGTTTATGACCATCAAGGTTGAAGCGGGTAAAGATGAAGAAGAGTGCCGTAAAGTGGCTTACGCCATCGCTCACTCGCCCCTGATTAAAACCGCATTTTTCGCCTCAGACCCAAACCTGGGCCGCATCTTGGCCGCGATTGGCTATGCCGGCATTGATGACCTGGACGTGAACACCATACAGCTGTATCTGGGCGATGTATTAGTCGCTGAAAAAGGCGGTCGTGCAGCGAGTTATGCCGAAGAACAAGGCGCAGCCGTGATGAAGGAAAGTGATATTCTGGTACGCGTGGTGTTGAATCGTGGCGATGCAGATGCCACGGTGTGGACCTGCGACTTTTCTTATGATTATGTGAAGATTAATGCAGACTATCGCTCCTAATCTTGCCCACATTTAAGTATCGTCCTCTTTCGCCTGTAGGCGAGTCACTTTCTGAT
>NZ_DKJH01000044.1:0-54112 GCF_002454655.1 Methylophilus sp. UBA6697 | reverse complement strand
CTTTAGAACGTAATAATAAAATTAACCACCCTCATCGCATATGATCCATCAGATCTTTAAAAACAGGCCGCTGATCACGCCTTATTGGCAATCAAACTTTAAACATTTACTCCGTTTCAGCATTGTATGGGTGATATTGTTCGCTTGTACCGCTAACGTTTGTAACAGTTTTTTCATTAAATGGGGATTTCGTGACGACTCCCGTTATGCTTCGCTGGTTGGCGTAATTGATGGTAGCGCCTATCAACCCTATGTCTACCGTTCGGCTGTACCGCGCCTGGCGGATATGGCCGTGCAACATTTACCGGCGGAAAAACAGGAGCAACTGTTTCATCGTATTATCTCTTCAGACAAACTTAAAAACCATTTTTTCCACGACATCCCTGCTGAGCAATGGACGCCTCGTGTTGCGCTTGACTATCACCTGATGTACGGGCTCACCTTGCTGAGCTTTTTAATCACATTAATCTATCTGCGCAAAATATTCCTGCACTTCTCTTCAAACTATTCTGCGTCTATATTGGCTGTGGTCCTGTTTAGCCTGATGTATCCCCTCACCTTCAAGCGTGGGGGCTATTTTTATGATTTTTTTGAATTACTGGGCATTACTGTCAGTACATTTTATTTCTTAACGAATAGAAAGTTACTGGCCTCTGTCCTGTTAATGCTGACCGCTTTTAATAAGGAGACGGCCTTTGTCGCAGCCTTTGGCTTCTTCTTTCTACATGGCAAAGATTACCCCATGCAAAAACGCGTGGCCTATTTTGCCTTGCAGTTTATTGCCTGCTTCCTGATCCGCGAATGGATCATTGCACCGTACACAGGCAATACAGATACGGCCCTGCACTTTCATTTACTGGATAACGCCAAGTTCTGGCTCAACCCGGTCAACTACTTTAAATTGAGTGATTTCTATACCCTTGGCCTATTTTCGCCAACCATCCAAAATGTATTGGTGTTGCCGTGGCTGGTTTATTGGATCAGAGCAGGCTGGCAACAGATGGACGACATGCTTAAACACTATACATTAGGCATTTTCATCCCCAACCTGCTATTGTTTCTTAACTTCACAACAAAAGATGAGTTCAGAAACTTTTCACTCAGCATGATTGCCTTGTATATTGTATTGATACACGGTTTCTCACCGTTCAGACAATGGCTGGATCAAAAATAGTGCATGCCTATGAAGGTGTTACATAAACTGCATTGTGGCTTCAGGCGATTGCTGCTCGGATCGTGTTTCAAGCATCAATACAATTGCCACCCTGATTTCGACCTGCTGCGTAGTGAAACGGCATGTACTGTGCTATGGAAAAAACAGCCATTGGCGACGATTCCTTTTGCACACACACTCAGCCACACATTACATGGGCCTTGCTGGATTGTGGCCTCAGGCCCTTCTTTAGCTGATATTGATTTACAGAAAATTGCGCCTTACCCAACGATCAGCCTGAATTGTGCCATCAAGAAGTTTCTCGAGGCGGGGCTCACGCCTACCCACAGCATTATTGTCGATCACCGCGTATTTAAACGCCAGTGGCAATGTGTTGTCGACTCAATACGCTCCGGTGCGCACTGCTTCTTCAGCTTTGAAGGCTTAAGTATCATTGCCGAACGCGCACCTGAGTTATTACAGCAAGGCAATATTTACTTGATCGAGTCTGCGACCAGACAATACGGCGTGGCACGTGAGAGTATCAAGCAATGCCTGCAACGCTTTCAACAGGATACGGAGATCGCTCTTGCCGCGGACCTACTGCCTTACTGCCGCGCCATTGGCTTCAGCCACAACCTGAAAAAAGGCGTTTTTGCTGGCAAAACAGTGGCCACCTGGGCGGTACAACTGGCGTTTGGCCTTGGTTACAGTGCGATTTATATTGTGGGCATGGATTTAGGCGGGACGGGTAAAACGCATTTCTATGCTGACAAAAACAACCCTGCCCCTGACTTTTTACGCTATTACGAGCCACATATCCGTGGCTGCTTTGAACTGGCGCGCCAAGCCAGTGAAAAAACCGGTGTTAAGTTATATAATCTGTCGCAGCAAAGCGCATTACCTGCGCACATTATTCCAAAAATTTCTTTTACCGAGGCTTTGCAGCAGATAGAAGAACATACATCTTCTAAGAAATGATCTTATTATGAAAATTATTATTCCACTTCAGACCTGCTCAACGCGTATTCCACATAAAAATATCCGTCCGTTTTACCAGGACGACTCACTGTTTGACATTAAAGCCAAACAAATCCTGACCTTTGAGTCGCCAGAAAATGTCTATGTATCCTCTGAGAGCGCAGAGCTGGTGAAACCATTATGCGACAAGTATGGCTTTCACTTCATGCAGCGCGATGACTCACTCACCGGCAACAAAATTTACCAGCCAGACCTAGTTAAGGCATTGACCGACCCGCTGCCTGGCGATGATGACATCATGTGGATACAAGTGACTTCACCGCTGTTTAATCAGTTTAAAGAGGCGCTGGAAGCCTGGAAGACCGTGCGTGATGATTATGACTCGCTAGTTGCAGTCAAGCCGTTTAAAGGCCATTTACTCGACGCCAAGGGCAATCCTGTCAACTATGGCTTTGGCTACTGGCATAAAGTATCGCAAGACCTGCCCAAGCTGTATTCAGTATTGTGGAGCCTGTTTATTCTCAAGCGTGAAACCGTTAACCGCTTTCACTATCATATCGGCGTCAACCCGTATTTATTTGAAACTAACCATATGGTGGTTGATATCGACTATCACGAAGACTTCGAACTGGCGGGCATGATTTATACCAAGCTGCACGGTACAATTTAACACTAGCGCCTCGGTACTTGAGGCGCTTAGCTACTAAGCTACATGGCTACGCCACTGCGCACCTTGCGTTGATACTTGGCATATAACCTGGCCGCCCTTGCACTGACCTGTTGCCAGATCGCACCCCGTATCTGCACTCTCCAATTCAAGGCTGGCCACGCTGCGTAGTAATACCTTAAAAAAGTTAGCCAGTCACCTCGGTTTAAACCTACATCCATGGCTGAAAAATACAAAGCTGCCAGATCCTTGATTTGCATGCGTGCAGAAGGTGGCTGATGTATTTCAACCCGATGCAGGTCTAGTACATAGAGCGGTGGCGGTAATTGCCCGCCTTCTTCACGTTTGAAGCAGAAATGGCAGATATAAAAATCCCGGTGATAAATGCCATGTGCATGCAACCTGCCGGCGATTTCTGCCACACGACGAATCAGCGTCCGCTTGTATTGCAAGCGCGGAGCTTGTGTCTGCCAGATCAGCGCCAAATCTTCCAGAGTGACGATATCCCCAAGATCCTCGGTCATCACAAAAGAGCGCAGGCTCGCGGGTAAACAACCTTGCACGCCATGGGCGACATAAGGTGTCGTTGGAATATTAAGATCTGTCAGCGCTTGAATCGCCTCGACTTCATTACGCGCACTGACCACCGGACGTTTAAAGGTCATCCAGTTTTTTAAAATCTCCAACCAGCCCACGCCGTTGTGGCGCTTGATAAAATAGTAGCGCTGCCCGAACTTAACCTTGACCGTCTGCCTGGTCGCAACGGCTCTGAAGACCTGTCCGTCAATGTGCATGAGGTACTCAAACAGATCAGGCCGCGCCAGAATATCTGGTGGAACCTGATTGCCAGCAGCAAAATCTACCTCTTGTTTCATGGTCATCAGTCTTTAAAGCTTGCCATAAAACGTGAACAATTTTTAATCGCCTGCAACAATTGCGGCTGATGCTCAGCGGTCAGGGCAGCCTGTTGTTCGGCATCCAGCACTTCATCATTGCGCCCCGTCGGCACGTAATGCTTCATCCCGTTTTGCTGGTAGGCAATTCGATACTTCATGTCATTCGTCAACACACCGATGGTTCGCCAGTCGCTCACGACGATAAAATCGCGCTGTTGCGTATCGTAAAGATTACGGCCCAATGAGTAGCTGTTGGCATCAACAGGGGCTCCCAGGGCTTGCAGTAGCGTAGGTGAAATATCCAGATGACTGCTCACATGAGCGATCTCGGCATGCGTACGACCAGGCATCCACACGACCATAGGCACGTGCGTTTGCTCTTCAACAAAGGTGGAGTTATGACCCCAGTTGCCTTTCTCAAGAAACTCTTCGCCATGATCACCAGTAATAATGATAATCGTATTCTCCAACAATCCCTGCGTACGCAACTCCTCCAGTACACGCCCGATTTGCATATCTATCCAATGCGCCGCATTAGAGTAGCGATTTTTGAACTCGCCTATCCTTGGCTGCAAAGAGGCACGTGACATCCCCCAATAATTCACATCACCCAAATAAGGCGAAGCAACGACCGCCTGGTCAGGGAAGTCATACCGGGCATGAGTAGACTCAAAAAAGAAGAAGCTCATGAACGGTTTGCTATGGTCTCGCTGTTTGAGAAAAGCAATTTGCTGGCTTGCATTCCACTCATCCCGCTGCCATGGGCTCATGCTTTCATCTGCTTCATGCAAATCTGCCAACGAAAACTTAGCGAATAAGGTTTTATTAAACTCCGGGTAAGAGAATTTTGCACTGGTGCGCAAATCAAACTGATAGCCCAGGGACTGCAATCTATCCATCAGCAAGGGCGATTGCTGAGCGTGCAAGAAGCTGGACCAATAAGAGCCATATAAGCCGTAAAACATGCCAAACAGCCCTTCCCGTGTACCATTGCCACTGGAGTAATGCTGCGTGAATAAGCTACCCTGCTGACCAAGTTGCCAACTATTAGGCATGATTTCAGGCGTTAGCCTGTCCCAACGCAGGGATTCCGCAGCGAAGATCACAATATTCGGTGGATGATTTACCGACTGATAATTAATGGCTTGCAATGGGTAATGCAGCCTTGCCGTATCCACGGACAAGCGATGATTATGGCGTCGCTCAATATCCATCCCATACCGTGCGGCCAACGAGCGCATCAACACCTGCCGATAAAAAGGATACACCTCCGCCGTGTCTAAAACGGCACCGATGTTTTTCACATCGCTAATGCCATAAATCAGCCCCTGAATCACAAATAAGATGGGGGCCAATATCCAGATGACAATCGCAGAGATTCTGGCAAGCTTGAATTGTGTATAACGTACACTGATGATCCAGAAAATGGTTTGAATCACCGCCACAAGCAAGACTGAACCAGCAATCGAGACATAAGTACCATCACTGGTGCCCAACGAAGCAAGGCCACCTTTGGTCGTCATCAAGTTCCAGATAAATCCATTAAAGTGAAAGCGATACAAATCATAAATCATCAGATCTGATTTGATAAACATGAGACCGGCACTGCTCAGAACAATCGCCAGCGCAGCCAATAATCGCGGGTAAGCTCTAAGAAATAAGCTCGCCAGCCAGGCCGGCAATACAACGATCAAGCTATACAGAAACGCATAAAATCCCCAGGCAGATAAATGGAAAATCCACGACAGACTGGTTGCTGCGGCGACACCTTCAGAGAGAAATCCCCAGGTCACCCACAACATATGCAAGGTAGTGAGTAATAAGAAAAGCCGAAAAATGGCATTGTTGGATGGTTTCATCGCGTAAACTTTCATCGCGTAAACATGGCGAAATTAGACAAATGCCTCGTGCGGGCGCAACTCGAGATGATGACATACCATGACCTGATGTTCCTTACAGTAAGCTTTCCAATCCGGCATATCGGTCCAATCGGCAACAAAAATAAAATCCAGCCCGGCACCTGTCGATGCCTGGTGATCAAAACGGCTATCACCAATAAACAAAGCGGGGAACGCTATGCTGCCATCGGCAATCATCTGTGCCAGATGCTCGTTCTTTTTAGTAGGACCGCCGTAAATGCCAAGTTCAAACAAAGCATCCAGTCCACGCCGCGGGAAAATACTTCTGAGCTCTTCCTGATCCCCGCCTGACATCAGCATCCACTTGGCCTGTGCCGTCTTTTGCTTTAAATCCATTAACGCTGGCGCGACTTCGCACTGCATTAAGGTCTCATCAAGAATCTCGGTAAAGGTATCCATAAACGCCTGGAACAACTCAGGTGTCAGCGCTTGCTTAATGATCTCGGTAATGTAATAACGGATCTTGTCATTGCGCGGGATACTGCCCAGTTTGATATGGTAATCGACAAAGGCTTGCGCTTGCTCATCGCTACCGCCCATGCGTTTGGCCGTATTGTAATAAGCATCAACTTTGGTCTGGTTGCTGTTGAGAACAACGCCATCGCAGTCAAGCACGATGGTTTTATAGATGGAAAGGTCTGGGCGTTGGGACATAGGCTGGATAATAAAAAAGGCTTGTATTGCTACAAGCCTTCATTATAGACGATTTGCGTCGGTGACTTGCTTATTTAGCCGCCACAATCGCTGCAGCTTCTTTCGCCAGTTTGGTGATGTGCGCCCAGTCCTTGTTCGCCACCGCATCCGCTGGTGTCAACCAGGTACCGCCACACACAACCACGTTAGGCAACGCCAGAAAGTTAGGTGCGCTTTCAACGCTCACGCCACCCGTTGGGCAGAATTTCACGTCAGCAAATGGGCCAGCAAAGCCTTTGAGCAGGTTGATACCGCCCACAGCCACGGCTGGGAACAGCTTCAGGAAGTAGTAATCATCGGCATTCGCCATCATGATTTCAGAGCCTGTAGACACGCCTGGCAGTAATGGCAAGCCAATTTTACGGGCAAATTGGCCTAACTCAGTGGTATAGCCTGGGCTTACTGCAAATTGGCAACCGACATCTTTAGAAGCTTGTGCATCTTTCAGGTTACGCACGGTACCGGAACCCAAAATCGCGTCAGGCACGTGTTTGGCGATTTGTTCCATGGCTTGCAGGGCGACAGGTGAACGCAAAGTCACTTCCAATACTTTAACGCCGCCCTCCAACAAAGCTTCTGCCATTGGTACGGCATCTTCCACTTTGTTGATGACAATGACCGGAATCACCGGGCCATGATTAGCTAACTCTAATGTGCTCATGTTCTCAATCTTTATCTAAATAAATAAACTTTTTTCAATTGCCTGCTTAACAGTGAATTAAAAGTGCTAAGTAAGACTAGGCGCAGAAGCGCAGACAGTACGAATAGTACGGCAAGCGAACTGCAACGCAATTTTAATTTACAACCAGGTGACCGCGCCCTCTTCGGCTGACAGCACATTTCTACGCATACCACCAAACAACTCACGACCCAAACCGTGCGCATTGTGATGACGCTTGGCATCGCTCAACTCTTCAGCTTCGCGCTCGGCCCAAGTGTCTTCATCCACCAGCACGTTCAACTGGCCAACCGTTCCGTTGAGGCGAATAATGTCGCCATTGCGAATTTTGGAAATCGCACCACCGGCACTCGCCTCTGGGCTCAGGTGAATCGCCGCTGGAATCTTGCCAGACGCGCCACTCATACGGCCGTCAGTCACAATCGCGACACGGAAGCCTTTGTTTTGCAGCACAGCCAGTGGCGGTGTCAGTTTATGCAGTTCTGGCATCCCATTCGCTTTAGGGCCCTGGAAGCGAACCACCGCAATAAAGTCTCTTTCCAGCTCACCACGGTCAAACGCTGACAGCAACTCTTCCTGTGCATCAAATACAATGGCTGGCGCTTCAATAATATGACGGTCTTCAGGCACTGCAGAAATTTTAATCACGCTGCGGCCCAGGTTACCCTTGAGCAAGCGCAAGCCGCCAGACTCATTAAATGGGTGTGCAGCGGTACGCACAATGGTTTCATCGCCGCTTTCAGCCGGGTAGTCGGTCCACACCAGTTTATCCGCTGTTTTCTCCGGTTTTTTACCGTAGTCACGCATGCCACCACCGCTGACGGTGTACACATCAGGATACATGTAACCACCTTCGATCAGCTCGCGAATCACGAAACCAGGGCCACCAGCGGTCTGGAATTCGTTGACATCGGCTTTGCCGTTCGGGTAAACACTGGCCAGCAAAGGCGTGGCCTTGGCCAGGTAGTGGAAGTCGGTCCAGTCAATGATAATCCCGGCGGCACGTGCAACGGCTACCCAGTGGATCAAATGGTTAGTTGAACCACCAGTTGCCAGCAAGGCCACCATGGCATTCACAATCACATGTTCGTCAACCAGGCGGCCAATCGGCACGAATTTTTCTTTTTTGGTATTTTGTATTACCAGGCGTACCGCTTCGCGCGTCAAATCTTCGCGCATACCATCGTGTGGATGGATAAAAGCCGCGCCAGGCACGTGCAAGCCCATCGCTTCCAGCAACATCTGGTTACTGTTGGCGGTGCCGTAGAACGTACAGGTACCTGCACCGTGATACGCCGCAGACTCGCTCGCCAGCAACTCTTCGCGGTCACACAAGCCTTGTGCGTATTTCTCGCGGACTTTGGATTTTGAGGTGTTATCGATACCGGTGCTCATCGGGCCAGCGGGCACGAACACACATGGCAAATGGCCAAAATGCAGCGCGCCGATCAACAGGCCAGGCACAATCTTGTCACAGACACCGAGCAACAAAGAAGCATCAAATACATCATGAGACAAAGCAACCGCAGTACTCATGGCAATGGTGTCGCGGCTGAACAGGCTCAGTTCCATGCCTGGTTCGCCCTGGGTAATGCCATCACACATGGCTGGCACACCACCTGCCACCTGCACGGTTGCACCCAATTTACGGGCTTCATCACGGATAATATCCGGATAGTCCACGTAAGGCTGATGCGCAGACAGCATTTCGTTGTAAGCCGTGACGATACCAATATGCGTTGGTTTCTCGGCATAAATCTTGAACTTGTCGTTTTGTGGCATCGCCGCAAACGCGTGCGCCACGTTGGCACAGCCCAGACGATCCGGGCCTTTTTCACGGTTCAGGTAATCATCAATACGCTGCAAATACGCCTTGCGGGTCGGACGGCTGCGCTCGATGATGCGTTCTGTTACTTCAATGTGAGATTGTTTCATTGACTATCGCTCAACTGTGTTTTAACTACCTGATGAACTATCCTGATGAACTGCTTTGAACTTGCTATTTAGTCACAGTTTAGGGTCGTAATATATATGAATCCAAACAGGTTCCCTACCTGCGATTATCGCCAAACTGGTGCAAGACGTCAAACTGAATTACCAAATTTGATTGTTTTTTTAGACGATTCAATGACTTAAAACAATATAAACCGTTTGGGAGAACCAGTTTGAAGCGCACGCGCTTCAAACCAGCCTTCAGATAGATTTGGTGACCAGAATATCTTCCAGCATCAAATACTCAAGATCGCAGCCATAGAACATATTCAAGGCATCGGTCGGACTGCAAATCATGGGTTCGCCACGGCGATTAAGCGAAGTATTAAGCACAACGCCATTCCCACGCAATTGCTCCAGGTGCTCAATCAACGCGTAATAGCGCGGGTTGGTTTCCTTGGTCACAATCTGCGCACGCGCCGTACCATCTTCATGCACCACTTCCGGAATACGTGCTTTCCAGGCTGGATTCACATCAAAAGTGAATGTCATGTATGGCGCTGGATGCTCTGTTTGCAGAATATCGACTGCAATACGATCCAGCATACTGGGGCAGAATGGCCGCCAGCGCTCACGGTATTTGATCTGCGCATTGATACGGTCAGCCACACCCGGAAAACTCGGGTCACCCAGGATACTGCGACAGCCTAATGAGCGCGGGCCAAACTCCATACGGCCCTGGAACCACGCCAGTGGATTACCTGCTGCCAGCAATTCAGCCGCCTTGCGCGGGCCATCTTCTACACGGGTAAAAACAGGCTTGGCCGGGTGCGCCTCACAGGCGGCGATACACTCTTCGTTGGTGAACGCCGGGCCCAGGTAGGCATGCTCCATTTTATGGATGGTTTCACCTGCTAAATGTGCAGCATAAGTTGCTGCGCCCAGGCTAGTGCCATTATCGCCAGAAGCCGGTTGCACAAACAACTCTTTCACGTGCGGCAAGGCAATAATACGTTGATTCAGTTTTACGTTCAGCGCCACACCACCAGCCATCACAATCTTGCCGGTTTCGCGGATGATATCGCCCAGATAATACTCAATCATCTGCAATGCCAAGTCTTCCAGCAGCTTCTGCACGCTGGCCGCGTAATGGATATACGGATCATCGATCTCGTCGCCTTTACGCTTGGGGCCCAGCCATTCGATGAGCTTGGGCGTAAAGTAATAGCCTTTGGATTTACCATCGGCATCGGTCTCTTTATAACGGCGCAAGCCCACCACATTAACATATTCGGTGTTAATGATGAGTTCACCGTTTTCAAATTTGGCCAGGCGACTCAAATCATACTTCGTCGGATCGCCATACGGCGCCATGCCCATGACTTTAAATTCGCCATCCAGCATTTCAAAGCCCAAAAATTCAGTAATGGCGCCATACAGGCCACCCAGTGAATCCGGGTCATAGAATTCTTTAATTTTATGGATCTTGCCGTTTTCGCCATAGCCGAAAAAGGTAGTCGCATACTCGCCTTTGCCATCAATGCCGACAATCGCCGTTTTTTCTTTAAACCCACTCAGGTGATAAGCACTGGAAGCATGTGCCAAATGGTGCTCCACCGGCACATATTTGGCTTTAGTCAGGCCCAGTTCGGCCATCAGCTTGAGCGATTTGTCACGGTTGCGACGGAAACGACGGTTACCGTTAAAAATCGCATCCAGCGCACGATCAGGCGCATACCAGTAACGCTTGGCATAATGCCAGCGCGCAGCCGAGGTCAATGGAATTTCACCGTAAGGGAAAGCGACAATATCCACCTGATCCGGCGTAATACCTGCCTGTTTCAGGCAAAATTGTGTCGCCTCGTAAGGCCAGTGATTTTTAGCGTGCTTGTCACGGATAAAACGTTCTTCTTCCGCCGCAGCGACAATCTTGCCGTCCACCAGAATGGCAGCAGAAGCGTCATGCCCCAAGGCACCGGATAAACCTAAAACAATCATGCAGAAACTCGCGTAATGATTTAATGGAAATAACTAAAGGGAAATGCCCGCCAGCCTGAGTGGCGTATGGTCCTGATAAATCAGGCTAAACGACTTAAGCAGTGCATTATACAGGGAAGTATCCTGTTTCCAATTTTGCAGCAGACGGCGGATATCTTTGACATGTGCACGTAAAGCCATCTGCGTACGGCGATGTTGCTGCATGCTATCGAGGTCGATGACCACAATCTCGCCTTGATCGGTGACTTTCAGGTTACTGGCTTTCAGATCGCCATGAGAAACCTTGAGCAAATACCATTGATAACACAGCGTCACTAGCTGGCGAATAACCCGCTCACGCATATCGCAATCGGTAGACCGCTGGAAAAAGGTAAGTGCATCCGGCCACGGGCTGTAAGCAGACACAAAATAAGCGCGGCCACGCATGCCGCAGTAGCGCTGCTCATACATCAACAATGGCTGTGGCGTCAGCATGCCATAATATTGCAGACGATGCGCGTTACGCCACGATGCTGCCGCACGACTGGGTCGCCAGGCGCGGCTCAGGCCATGTAGCCAGTCCTTGATGTTATACCGTTTGATCACCACCGCCTGGTCTTGCAAATGCGTATGCACCACCGTACAGGTATTGCCTGGCTTCAGCACTTTTCCAACATGCATGGCCACCTCAAGTGCAGGCAAATCTGTTGCATGCAAGCCGCCTGCCGTACTCACCGCCTGCGCACTCTGGCTGGTTTGCTGCCAGGCGACATCGCTGCAAGTACGGAAAATTTTACGCGTGACATAGCGCTCAACCTCTTGCGCCTTCATTTGCTTGGCCAAGGTCAGTAATGTGGAAGACAACAAAGTAGCTTGCCACCCGCGCGCCTGATCATACGCTGCCAGCAAGGGCGCCACCCAGGCATGCTGATCCAGCACCTGCACCTTTGAGATCAACTCAGCCAGTTGCCGATAAGCCTGGCGCTGATTCAAGGTATGTTTCTGAATGCCATCACCGTCCAGCGACCATACTTTATTATCCGACAGTAGAAAATTTTTAAGATGCAAATCCGTTTGCACCAAACCAGCCGCATGCTGTGCGGCCAGGGTTTGTACCAATTTGTTGAGTAACAGCAAGCCTTGTTCAGGGGGCAACGTCTGGTATAACACATCGGCATTATCTGCGGGCGCGATAGCGGCGTAGATCAAGATACTGGCACGCTGGTCTGCGGAATGTCCTTGCCACAACAAGGCAGGCGTTGCCAACCCTGCTTGCGTGAGCCAACGCACGCCTTGCGCATCGCGTGAGGCATATTTTTCTGCCTGCGCACCGAGGAATACTTTGGCGAACACCGCCTTGCCAGACCATTGCGCGCGAAATACCCAGCGCCGCTGCGGCAAAACACGCACAGCGACCAGCCCGGTCAATGCAGACTGGTCAGACAGCAGGATAGCGCCCGTGGCGCTATCAACAACATCACACATGGCAGGCGCGATGATCGCGTCATGCATTGCCACCATTAGCGGGATTTCCACCATTGCGCAATTTGCTGCAGCCAGCTAGCTTGCCCGGCGAATAACTTTTTCGCCCGTTTATCGCGTTTTTTCATCATTTTTTTCACTTGCGATTTTGTCTCTGCATCATCATGCGGCCTGGCCACATACAAGGTATGGCGAGAATCTCCCTGTTCATTCGGGATAGGCAAAGCCTGGTAGTAATACAGTGCGATCGACCGACGCGTAATACCTTCCGGCGTCGTCAATGGATCAGGATGCCCATGAAAACTGTCAGCATCGGTATTAAAAATCACGCAACGGTTAAATAAAGGTGCCACCGTTTGCTGCCTGGCCTGCATTTGCCGGTCCCACAGTTCCAGGTTGCCACCATACTCCGGCTTCCAGTCCTGGTTTAAATACACCAGCATATTGACGCGACGATACAGTTGCAGGCCTTCATTGACCTGAAAGTCAGCATGGATGCCGAGCAAGCCGCCAGCAGACGTTTCGTGCAAGCCACCGCCCGCGAAATAGGGGTCTGGCAACAGACCTTTAAAACCGGTCAGGGTTTCAATAAACTGCAACATGGCGGCAGAGTTAAATAAGGCAAACGCCGCGCGCAAGGTTTCATCGCAGTCATAGGGTGAAATTTGACGTTTATGTGTACCGCCATAGCCTTTTTCATACACCTTGTCATGCGCCTTGGGGTCTTGCGGAAAGTGATCCAGCAATAACTGTGTAAATGCGGCAGGAAAAATATTGTCGATTACCGCATGCGGAAACGGCTGCGCTTGCGCATACTCCTCAGCCAGCAAACTGCCAATATCTTTGGCTTGCTGCATATCCAGGGAAAATCCATTTCCCATTTCAATTGGTAATAGCCCATCAGTCATGGTCATTTTGTTGTTTCCTGCTGTGACTGTAATTGTTTAAGCATGGCTTGTTTGCGCTGCAAACGGCGGTTTTGCGCAGTATACCCGCTCACAAGCCCAACCGTTCCTGCCTCGACATGGTCAAGGTAACGAAACAAACGTGCCGCTGACATGCGCTCAATGACATAGCCTTGCGCAACCAGCTTATCCTGCAATACATAGCCAGGAATCTGTTGCTCCATATAAAAACGGTATCCTAGCTTTTTCATCAAACCCACATTCCACAAGGCAAAAAAGCTCTTGATATACGGCTCAATGTAAGGCCGGGCCTGGCGTGCAGGCAGGCCTAGCTGCTGCTTGATACGACGGCTGTGGTACTTGAAAAAGCCAGTGAATGCACGCCAGAACAAACGTACATGGCCGCGGTTTAACTGATGCAAACAGCCAATCGCGGCAATATTAGGCTGTCGCTGCATGCGCTGCAAACAGTCAAGAAAAATTTTCGGCTCGTAAATAAAGGTATCGGTATGCATCAAAAACAGGTAATCCGTATTGATCGCAGCCAGAATCAAATCCAGGCCTTCACCGTGCGCAGCAAACCCTTGCTCTTTGCCTGGTGATGGGCGCTCAATTAAATGGATCCAGTCCAGGCTGCGCAAGTATGCTGTACTTTCATCCGCAGAATCATTATCCACCACCCAGACGTCGACGGCATTGGCATCCAGCGCCCCGCTATCGAAATGGCTTTTGATAAAATTCAAACAGGTACGGGTCAAATCCAGCGTTTTGTAATTCACCAGCCCGATGCTGAATCTTGGTAATGTGTGTGCCATAGACATGCTTATCCGTTAACGCTTGCTACGCTTGGTTATCCATTTGAGTAACTGGCGATCACACCAGCCTAACGGCCGCGTATATGTCTCGCCATACAAATAATGCTTTAAAAAATAGAGGCGATCGCGATCACTCAGCTCTGCGGTATGCCGGTGTAATGCCGCCAGGTCGAAACGCGCACGACGCCAGGCGCCTAGGCTTTGCCTGGCTTTTTCCAGGTCAATCAGTGCCACATCAGGCGCGACGTCATCTGGCCGTACAAA
Source organism: Methylophilus sp. UBA6697 (assembly GCF_002454655.1). Taxonomy (NCBI): domain Bacteria; kingdom Pseudomonadati; phylum Pseudomonadota; class Betaproteobacteria; order Nitrosomonadales; family Methylophilaceae; genus Methylophilus; species Methylophilus sp. UBA6697. The sequence goes on along the minus strand of NZ_DKJH01000044.1, from coordinate 39,749 downwards.
AATATGCTTGGGATACAAAGCGCGATGCACCCAGCCCAGGTCGTGAAAGCGGCGAATCTGCCTGGCAACTGCGCGTAACAGCTGCCTACGCGCATGCTGGGGTTGATTCAGCATGCTTGGTAACAATTGCTCCAGATCGACAAAACCATGCAGGTTCTCTGTGACCAGAATGGCGCGCTGATTGCCAGCCTGCGGCGATTCGGCATACATCAGCACTTTGGGCGCAGGAATGCCCGCCTTTGCCAGCGACTGCAAGCGATGGTATTCACGGCGGAAAGTCGGCTCACCAGCAAACGGATGGCATAAGGTGCGGCGACCATGATTCTGCTGCTTTTTCACAAACAAGGTCAGTGCAGGCAGATTTTCCTGCGGCAATACCAGCTTGCCGACACCACTCCAGCCACCACGCCGCTGATTAGGCGCCTCAAACCAGGCGATATCACGTGTCCACCAGGCTTCAAACGTATCCAGCCCATGACGCTGCAGGGCCGCTTCGTAGACAGGATCTTGATAATGATTCAGGGAATGTTCCAAAATTAATTGTGCTGAAATAATTGACGCCAATGCGGGTTTTTAAACCACATTTTGTTAACATAAGAGCTAATCTCAAATTTTAACAGAATGCGTTTATAAATTAGCCTCATGTTGCTGTTTTTCTGCAAAACCATCGCCCGCCTGCCACTGTCCTGGGTACATAGACTGGGGGCATTCTTCGGCTGGGTATCTTATCTTTCTGACCACAAAAGCAATCGTATTGCGCTGGAAAATATTAAGCAAAGCGGTTTGGCTGCTAGCGAAGCGCATGCAAAACAATTAGTCAAAACCAGTCGCATCGAAGCAGGCAAGGCGATTCTGGAAACATTCTTTATCTGGGGCAACCCCACGGCAAAGCTGTTGCCACTGATACAGCAAGTGCATGGCTGGCAACATATCACTGAGGCGCAAGCACAAGGCAAAGGCCTGATTTTCCTCACACCGCACCTGGGCTGTTTTGAAATCACGTCCATTTATTATGGCGAGCGTGCGCCCATCACCGTGCTTTACCGGCCTCCAAAATTGCAATGGTTGAGTGAGTTGGTTGTAAAAGGCAGGCAAAAAGGCAAAGTGGAGATGGCCCCGGCCAATGCCAGCGGCGTGAAAAAGCTGCTACAGGCATTGAAATCTGGCCAGGCCATCGGCATTTTGCCGGATCAGATCCCCAGGCAGGGCGAAGGCGAATGGGCAGATTTTTTTGGTAAACCAGCCTACACCATGGGGCTAGCCAGCAAACTGGCCAGCAAGGCAGACGCTGTCATTATCATGGCGTTTGGTGAGCGACTGCCCGACGGAAAAGGATTTAATATTCACCTGACACAGGTAGAGGATATCAGCACGCCTGCCCTGCTCAACCAGGCAATTGAGCGCCAGGTGGCACAATGCCCCGAACAGTACTTATGGCAGTACAACCGCTTTAAACAGCGGCGTTACGCCATGCACAAATTAGAAAAGGCCCAGCCAGGACAGGCTGAGCCTTAATCGAATCCCGTCAAACAACTAGCTTATTAGGCTGCTAGACCCTGGATCCAGCGGCTGTACACCTTATCCGCCACGCGATGCAATACTTCGCAATCAGCTTCCACCCCGGCCAGCATGGTATCGGCAGACTGCACAGCGGGGCTGCTTGCCGCGCTGGCAATATCGCTTTTCCATTGCTCGGTCCATATCTTAACCATGCTCGGTGTCATTTCGATATGACATTGCAAACCGATATGCTTACCCATCACGTAAGCCTGGTTAGCGCAATAAGCACTGGACAATACATGCGTAGCCCCCTCAGGCACTGTGAAGGTTTCACCATGCCAGTGAAAACTGTTAAAGCCTTGCAAGTCACCAAACCAATCGCGCGCCACGGTATGATCTGCCACTTGCACATCTCCCCAGCCAATCTCCTTGACCGGATTTTTGCTGACCACACCACCCAGTGCCTTGCTGATAAGCTGGCCGCCCAGGCAATGGCCGAGTAAGGGCACATCGGCCTGCACGGCCTGTTGAATGAGTTGCAACAATGGCGGAATCCACGGCAAATCATCGTTCACGCTCATGGGGCCACCCATGAGTACAATGCCACTGTAATCATCGACAGAGGCAGGCACGGCCTCGCCTTTATCAATCCGTACTTCGCACCACGGAATAGCATGTTGCGCCAAAAAAGTGCCCAAATAACCAGCACCCTCGCAGCAAGCGTGCCTGAATATCACCACCGGTTTCATGATTTACCTTACTAAACTAACTTCCTGATATTGCCCAAGCAAGATTCCGTCCAAGGTGTACGGTCCAATCGCATAACGAATCAAGCGCAAGGTCGGAAACCCTACGTGCGCGGTCATTCGTCGCACCTGGCGGTTCTTGCCTTCACTGATTTTAAGCTCCAGCCAGGTGGTGGGAATGTTTTTCCGCTCGCGAATCGGCGGCTCGCGCTGCCATAAATGGTCAGGTTCAGCGATGATTTTCACCTGCGCAGGCTGCGTGACAAAATCACCAAGATCAACACCCTGTTGCAATGGCATCAAATCTGCTTGTGTAGGAGCACCTTCTACTTGTGCCCAATAGGTTTTGATCTGTTTGTGTTTTGGATGACTTAAACGATGTTGCAATCCACCATCATCGGTTAAAATAAGCAATCCTTCGGAGTCAGTATCTAACCGCCCGGCTGCATATACGTTGGGAATCGGAATATAGTCTTTGAGCGTCGCGTGTTTTTCATGCGCAGTGAACTGACACACGACGTTAAAAGGTTTGTTAAACAGTAATAACATGGAAAGCGCTATGTCTAAATTCAAGGTGCCAGCCACTGGCAGCAAAATCATTGTCAATGCCGATAATACCCTAAATGTTCCCGACCAACCTATTATCCCGTTTATCGAAGGCGATGGCATTGGTATCGACATCACACCACCCATGATCAAAGTGGTAGATAGCGCGGTTGAAAAAGCCTACGGCGGTAAGCGCAAGATCTCCTGGATGGAAGTCTATGCCGGTGAAAAATCCACGACCATATACGACAAAGACACCTGGTTATCTGACGAAACCATGGCAGCATTAAAAGAGTACGTCATCTCAATTAAGGGCCCATTGACTACACCAGTTGGCGGCGGCATTCGCTCATTGAACGTGACTTTGCGTCAGGAACTGGACTTATACGTCTGCCTGCGCCCGATTCAATACTTCACAGGCGTTCCTAGCCCGGTCAAACACCCGGAAAAAACCGACATGGTGATTTTCCGCGAAAACACTGAAGACATTTACGCTGGCATCGAGTGGGCAGCAGGCACCGAAGAAGTGAAAAAAGTCATCAACTTCTTGAGTGATATGGGTGTGCGCAAGAAAATCCGCTTCCCTGAAGCCTCTTCCATCGGCATCAAACCAGTATCCATCGACGGCAGCAAACGCCTAATCCGCAAGGCGATTCAATACGCGATTGATAACAACCGTAAATCAGTCACGATTACCCACAAAGGCAACATCATGAAGTTCACCGAAGGTGGCTTCCGTGACTGGGGTTATCAATTGGCCAAAGAAGAGTTTGGTGCAGAACTGATTGACGGTGGTCCATGGTGCAAACTGCCAAACGGCATCATCATTAAAGACTGTATCGCCGATGCATTCCTGCAGGAAATCCTGTTGCATCCTGAAGATTACGATGTCGTGGCAGCCTTGAACCTCAATGGCGACTATATGAGTGATGCGCTGGCAGCACAAGTCGGCGGCATCGGCATCGCGCCTGGCGCCAACCTGAGCGACACTATTGCCATGTTTGAAGCTACGCATGGTACGGCGCCTAAAATCGCCGGTAAAAACCTGGCCAATCCAAGCTCACTGATTTTGTCAGCCGAAATGATGTTACGCCATATGGGCTGGGTAGAAGCTGCAGACCTGGTATTGAATGGCGTGGCCAAAGCGATTGCCAGCAAACGCGTGACTGGCGACTTCAGTAGCCAGATGGAAGGTGCAACCCAGGTCGGTAGCGCTGAATTTGGTGACGAAATCATCAAACAGATGGCATAAGTCCTGGCCACTGGCCTCGATTTGAATATAAAAAAACGGCTCGCAATTGCGAGCCGTTTTGTATTTTTTACCCCTAAAACAAAATTATGCTTTTTGTATGTTTGAGGCCTGTTTCCCTTTGGGACCTTCAGTCACATCAAAGGATACACGTTGACCTTCTTTCAAGCTTTTATAACCAGATTCAACGATTGCGGAGAAGTGCGCGAACAAATCGTCACCGCCGTCATCGGGAGTAATGAATCCAAAGCCCTTAGAGTCGTTAAACCACTTTACGGTACCTGTTGCCATTTTACTTCCTTACTTTTTTACTTAACAGGGAGGCGCCCCAAAAGTTTGTCTCAAGTACTCCAGTCGCAATTAACAAGCTTTGCTTTACTTAAAGACGGCTACAAAAAACCTGAACCCAAACGCCTTAAGGATTTATAAGTTNNGTATCTTTTAACGAAAGCTAAAAAATACAATTAAAATTTGTATAAATGCTGCATGAGAGCCCGTCTTTTCTACGATTTGAATCTGTGATCCTCCACGTATACTAAAGTAAAAAGTATAGTGGTATCAGTACATTAACAGCCCTATTTCACTGTTTAGAAGACACGTTTAAAGACATCTATGGCAACACTGGAAAGTTCAAGAAAACTGGGAGGCATGGCGCGCATGCTGGTGCAATCTTCGCTGATGAACGAAGATGATGCCGCCGCATTGCAAGAAAAGTCCTCTGCACAAAAAGTCAGTTTTCTGGCGGCAACCTTGGCGCAAAAAAAGATTTCGGCTAAAGATATTGCGCAAACAGCCTCGAATGCTTTTGGCTTTCCCTTTCTAGACCTGGATGCACTGGACCAGGATTCACTGCCAGACAAAACCATAGACATCAAACTCATGCAGTCGCATCGGGTATTGCTGCTGCAACAAAAAAGCAATGTTGCCTATATTGCGATCTCCGACCCGACCAATCTGCACTCGCTGGATACTATCCAGTTTCAGATGGGCGCTACGCTGTTCCCTATCGTGGTGGAAGATGACAAGCTGGGCAAATGGATCGATAAAATTGTCGAATCCAAAGACACCAGCATGTCTAACCTCAATGCCGGCAGTGACGATTTTGACCTGGGGATGGAGGAAGCTGGCGAAGAACAGGAAGCAGAAGTCATACAAGAAGTCGACGATGCGCCTGTGGTCAAGTTCTTGCAAAAAATATTGCTGGATGCCATTAACATGGGGGCATCCGACTTGCACTTTGAGCCTTATGAAAAGTTTTACCGTATCCGCTTCAGGGTGGACGGTGTGTTAAGGGATATGTCGCAGCCGCCATTGGCAATCAAGGAAAAACTGGCCTCGCGCATCAAGGTCATCTCCAATCTGGATATTTCCGAAAAGAGAGTCCCGCAAGATGGGCGCATGAAGTTAATTATCACCAAAACCCGTGCCATTGATTTCCGCGTCAGCACCTTGCCATTGATTCACGGTGAAAAGATTGTGATGCGGATCCTGGACCCAACCAGCGCGACACTAGGCATTGAAGCCCTGGGCTATGAAGCAGAACAGCAAGCCTCGCTACTCAAGGCTATTCACCGCCCCTATGGCCTGGTATTGGTCACCGGGCCGACCGGCTCGGGTAAAACCGTCTCACTGTATACGTGTTTAAACCTACTGAATGACCCTGGCGTCAATATTTCTACCGCTGAAGACCCGGCAGAAATTCCTTTAGCGGGCATTAACCAAGTCAACGTGAATGATAAACAAGGCCTGACCTTTGCTGCGGCACTAAAATCCTTTTTACGTCAGGACCCGGACATCATCATGATTGGTGAAATTCGTGACCTGGAAACTGCAGACATGGCAATCAAGGCAGCGTCTACCGGCCATATGGTATTGTCTACCCTGCATACCAATGATGCGCCAACCACTTTATCTCGATTATTGAATATGGGCGTCGCCCCCTTCAATATTGCTTCTGCCGTGACGTTAATTACAGCACAGCGCCTGGCCAGGCGTTTATGCAAGCACTGCAAAGTACCCTTAAGCGTGCCACAAGAGGCACTGCTCAAAGTGGGCTTTACCGAAGCCATGCTGGAAGGTGACTGGCAATTATATGGCGCGAAAGAAGGCGGCTGTGAACACTGCAATAATGGCTACAAAGGCCGTGTCGGCATTTACCAGGTAATGCCTATCACTGAAGCCATGGCGCAGATCATTATGTCCAACGGCAATGCGCTGGATATTGCCGCGCAAGCGAAAAAGGACGGTGTGAAAGATTTACGCGAATCAGGCTTACTTAAAGTAAAACAGGGCCTAACCTCGATTGAAGAAGTGGAAGCGGTCACCAATGAATAACTCCGGTGAGTCAATCAACCAATTTTAAGAAAACACTATGGCGACTGGCAATATCAAACAATCCGTATATCAATGGGAAGGCAAAGACCGCAAAGGCAAGCTGGTTAAAGGCGAGATGCGCGCCAATGGTGAAGCCGTGGTCAATGCCACGTTGCGTCGCCAGGGCATTACGATCATCAAGGTCAAAAAGCAAAGCGCCCTGGCCACCAAAGGCAAGGTCACAGACAAAGATGTCACCTTGTTTACCCGCCAGCTCGCCACCATGATGAAAGCCGGTGTGCCTTTGCTGCAAGCTTTTGATATTGTCGGCAAGGGGCACCATAATCCGGCTGTGTCAAAATTGCTAGGCGATATTAAGTCCGATGTTGAAACCGGCAGCAGTTTGAGCGCGGCTTTCCGCAAATACCCGCTGCATTTTGATCAACTGTTCTGTAACCTGGTAGGCGCCGGTGAGCAGGCAGGTATTCTGGACTCTTTACTTGAGCGATTGGCGACCTATAAAGAAAAAATTCTCGCCATTAAAAGCAAAATCAAATCCGCATTGGTGTATCCAGCGTCGATTATCGTCGTCGCGTTTGTGATCACCGCCGTGATTATGATTTTCGTAGTGCCTGCATTTAAAGACCTGTTCAGCAGTTTTGGGGCAGATTTACCGGGCCCAACGGTCGTAGTGATCAACTTATCCGACTTCTTTGTTAAATGGTGGTGGGCAGTCTTTGGCTCGATTGGCGGCGGCTTATGGTTCTTCTTCTACACATGGAAGCGCTCCGAGAAACTGCAAGCGACCATGGACCGTCTCATGCTGCGGTTGCCCATTTTCGGTGAGTTGATCCGTAAAGCCACTATTGCGCGCTTTGCCCGTACACTATCGACCATGTTTGCGGCGGGTGTGCCATTGGTAGAGGCGCTGGACTCCGTTGCTGGGGCTTCTGGCAACAAAGTGTATTTTGATGCCACCAAGAAGATCCAAAGCGAAGTCAGTACCGGCACCAGCCTCACTGTATCGATGCAGAATGCCAATGTATTCCCTAATATGGTCATTCAGATGACCGCCATTGGTGAGGAATCCGGCTCTTTAGATGGCATGCTGACCAAAGTCGCTGACTTTTACGAAGGTGAAGTGGATGACGCCGTGGCAGCCATTTCCAGCCTGATGGAACCCGTGATTATGGTAGTGCTTGGTGTATTGATCGGTGGCCTGGTCGTCGCCATGTATATGCCTATTTTCAAAATGGGCAAGGTGGTCAGCGGCGCTGGATAAATCCAGCGCTCAAAAAAAGGGGCTATTCAATAGCCCCTTTTTTATTCACGCATCCACACTACTTTTTTGCTGCCTGTAACGACTTCTCAATTTCATCAGCAGGCTGCGCACCTAACATGCGCTTGCCATTTTCAAAGAACAGGGTCGGCGTGCTGTTAACCCCCACTTTATGCGCCAATTCGCCGACTTTTTCCAGCGGCACGTCACATTTAGCTGTAGAAGTTGGCAATTTGTTATTGAAAATCCAGTCCTGCCAGGCTTTCACCCGATTGCTGGCACACCAGATACTGCGTGATTTATTAGCCGCATCCGGGTGCAATTGCTCAATCGGATACAAGAAAGTGTAAATGGTCACGTCGTTAATATTGCTGAGCTCTTTCTGCTCCAGACGTTTACAGAATGGGCAGTCCACATCTGAAAACACCACCAGTTTGCGGCTACCATTGCCTTTAACCACTTTAATCGCCTGATCCAGCGGCAAGCTGTTGAAGTCAATTTTAGTCAATTCATCCATGCGCTCACCGGTAATGTCTTTTTTGGTTTTTGGATCAACCAGGCGACCTTCGGCAATCAGGAAACTGAATTTGTCATCGGTATAAATAATTTGCCCCCCCATAAATACTTCATACAGACCTGGGTATGGCGTTTTGGTTACACTGTCGACCTTGAATTTTGGATAAGCACCCTCTACCAGTTTCTTCAGGCTGGCTTCGTCTGCAACGCCGTTAAAAGACCATAGTGTGGCCAAGGCAATCAAGCCACCCATCACACACTGGCCGATAGATTTTTTCATGACATACTCTTTCTCAAACATGCGCAATGGCTCACTGCCATATCAGCCCTGAGTCGCTGCGCGAATTAAAAAACGTTTAAGCATAGCACTGTTTTCCACCCCACGTAAGCCTAGCAGGGCGGCGTGTGTCCACACGGCTTGCGGACGTGCAAACAAGCCATCCAGGCCGCGTGTCAGTGCATGCATCTTCAAAATATCCGGCTGCCGTGTACGCATGACATGCCGTAAAAAACGTGCGTCGCCTAATGGCCGGATCGCTGGCAATTGGGCAACCTGCGCACAAAGTGCTTGTACATCCTGAAAACCCAGGTTGACGCCTTGCCCAGCCATCGGATGCACCTGATGCGCGGCATCACCTAACAGCATGACTTGCGGCAACGCCATGGTATCAGCGGTGTTCTGCATCAGCGGGAAAGCGAGCACAGGGCCACTAGGCGTTAACTGCCCAAGCACTTTGCCACTGCGCTCTGCCACTTCCACGGCTAATGCTTCTGCGGACAACACCTGTTTTTGCGTGGCAAGCGCATGAGGCAAAGCCCACACCAGTGATACCTGTTGTTGCGGCATGGGCAACAAAGCCAAGGTCTCGTGTTCGCCGAACCACTGCCTGGCAATATTGCCATGTGGCCGCTCGGCTTTAAAGTTGGTCACCAACGCCGTTTGTGCAAAATCCACTTGCTGCACACCCACGTCACATTGCGACCGCACCCATGAACGTGCACCATCAGCGCCTAATAACAATGACGCCTCAATCTCATGCTGCGGTAAGGATAAGCGCACGATATGACCGCAATGTTGCAATGACTGCGCCGGGGCGTCGGTGATCACAGTCACCTCAGACTCAGCTAATGCCTGCCAGCAAGCATGCATCAAGGCCTGGCTTTCAACGATGTACCCCATCTCAGACAAGTGCGCTTCGTCAGCATTCAGGCACAAGCTAGGCGTGGCATGACTATGGGTGGGTGACCATAAATGCATGGCTGCAATCGGATTAATACGACTGCCTGGCAGACGTGACCACACGCCAAGCTCGCGCAACCAGTCTACGGTTTGATTGGTGAGTGCATAGATACGGGCATCCCAATGCGCCATATCTGCAATCCAGTCCTCAGGCAGTGATTGTGCCGGTTTGGCATCGGTCAACACCACCTGTTTACCCAGACGCGACAGAGCAATCGCGGCGGTCAGGCCAACCAGGCCTGCACCCACAATCACAACATCGGTTTTAATCAAAGGATGTTCAGCTGCCATAACTCATCTTGTTGACCAGGAAACGCCGCGCCATCGGCAACAAGCTGAGTGCGCCAAGTCCAGCCCCCCTTAACAGACCGACCCCGACCAGGTCATTGGAAAATACATTGACCAGAAAATCGGTGAACTGCAAGCCACGACCAGTATCGCGCTGGCGAGACTGGTGATACTCCGCTAGGCGGTGTGCGGCGCCCCATTCATTGGCTTGCGTCGCTGCCACATTCTTAGCCAGTGCCACGGCATCGCGGATGCCGACATTAAACCCCTGCCCCGCCACCGGGTGCATGGTTTGTGCCGCGTTACCGATGACCACGCAATGCGCGGCGAACGTCTGACCCAGTTTACTCAATTTGAGTGGGAACCTGAATCGTTTACCCGCATGCAAAAATCTTCCAACGCGGTCACCAAATGCCTCATGCAGAGCTTGTAGAAAAGCAGCGTCATCCAGCGCGGCGATCTCATCCAGATAGGCCTGCTCGCCCGTCCACACCAGCGAAAATTGTTGCCCGTTCGGTAATAATGCCATTGGCCCGCGTGGCGTAAACCGCTCGTAGGCAATATTGTGGTGCGGCTGCTCGGTTTGCACCAGACCAACCAGCGCATCGTGTCCATAATGCTTGGTTTCGCGCACCAGGCCAGGAATGGCCTCCAGGCTGCGGCCACCATCGGCAATCACTGCCAAGGGCGTCGCTAATACCTGTATGCCACCATCAACAGGCTGATACTCAATTTCCGTCGCGCTGGCATGAACATTCAGGCCGGTTACCGGCACCTGGTATTGCATGGTGATGCCGGCAGGTGATTGCTCAAGTCGCGCATCCAGCGCCTGCATCAAGGCGCCATAAGAAACCACATACCCCAAGGCAGGCAAATCATGCTCTTGCGCCTTAAGCACGGTGCGGCCAAAACCCTTCTGTTGCGAAACATGGATGGTTTCAATCGCGGTAACAGCAGTTTCCAGTAAAGGCCACACGCCTAGTTGCGCCAATACCTGGCGCGTGCCGTAAGACAATGCCAACGCGCGGCCATCGCCATACATGGCACCTGGCGACTGCGCCTCCAGCACCGTCACCGGCACACCAGATTGTTGCAACGATAGCGCCAGCACCAGCCCGACCGGGCCGCCGCCTATCACTACCGGATGGTCTATGGTTTGCATCACACTGACTGCCTTTGACTCAATCTCAATATATACTCAATAGCTTAAACAATGACTTTTTAAACAGCTGCAGCGCGCTGACGCATCAGCACCTCAATGTCGGCAACCGTCTTTACTGCCGCTGAGGTAATCACGTCATGCCCCTTGTCGGTCACCAGCACATCATCTTCAATGCGGATACCGATATTCCAGAAATGTTCAGGTACATTGTCTGCCGGCCGCACATAACAGCCTGGCTCTACCGTCAGCATATTGCCGGGCTGTAGCATGACCCAGTCACCATTGGCTGTTTTATATTCACCGGCATCATGTACATCCAGCCCCAACCAGTGGCCGGTACGATGCATGTAGAACTGGCGGTAACTGCCAGTTTCCAGCACGGCATCACGGCTGCCCTGGCACAAACCATAATGGATAAAGCCATCCACCAGCACATCCAGCGCCGCCTCATGCGGCGCATTCCAGTGATGCTGCGGACTCACGCTGGCAATAGCCGCCGCTTGTGACGCCAGTACCAGTTCATACAAATCTTTTTGTGGGCCACTGAAACGGCCGCTCACCGGAAAAGTACGCGTAATATCAGAGGCATAACCATCCAGCTCGCAACCGGCATCGATCAGCAGCAAATCGCCCACGTTTAGCTGGGCATTATTAGCGTTGTAATGCAAGGTACAGGCATTGGCCCCGCCTGCCACAATGCTGGTATAGGCTGGCGCCTGTGCACCCTGGCTATAAAACGCATGTAAAAATTCCGCTTCAATTTCATATTCCCACTTGCCAGGGATCACTGCCCGCATGGCGCGATTGTGTGCGCTGGCGGCAATACTGGCAGAGCGACGCATGAGATTAATTTCGTAAGGCGATTTAAGCAGACGCATGGCATCCAGCGTTTGACGTACGTCAACCAGCTTGGATGGCGCTTGTACGCCCGTGCGGGCTTGCGCCTTGACGGCATTCAGCCAAGCGCTGACTTTCGCATCCCAGCCCGCATCACTGCCCAGGCTGAAAAACAACTCTGGCTGATTTGCCATCAATTTAGGCAACTGCTCATCTAATTGCGTGATGGAATACGCCTCATCAAAACCAAACTCGGTTTTAGCCGCGTCTGGGCCATAGCGAAAACCGTCCCAAATTTCGCGATCAATGTCTTTATCACGGCAAAACAGAATCGTTTTTGGCGATGGCCCGGCAATCAGCACCAACACGGCTTCAGGTTCTTTAAAACCAGTCAGGTAATAAAAATAACTGTCAAAACGGTAAGGGTAGTGACTGTCGCGATTGCGCGTCACTTCGGGTGCGGTTGGAATTACTGCGATACCCGCTTGCATGCTGGTGATCAGTTGCTGGCGACGACGGGAAAATTCTTGCATGGGAACACTCAAGGCACATTCTGAATAGTGAGGAATTGTAGCGTATTTGGGTGGCAATTGCTGGAATGGTTCCGGCCAAATACGGTCAGAAGCCCATCATTTCATATAACTCAGATTGCCTGACATTTTTTTCGGCATTTTGCAGCGTGCCATCATCCTGCCATTGCTGCAGTTGCCGCGCAAGGATAGGCTGCACCTGCCCGGCACGCATGCCGGGTTTGATCGCAGGCAAATACAGCATCTTCAGCAATAAAGCATCGAGGCCAGTGAGCAATGACTCAGGCGTTTTATCGTTAAATACCGAGGGATACACTTTGTCGGAATCATTCGGCAAGCCCATGGCCTGCGTGATCTCTTCCACAATACAAGATACCAGCGAACCACGCTCATTCGCATGGTCGACAGGAATCACCACCCAGGCGCGCTTGATGGCATTTTGTGCATCGAGGGTGAGGCCGAACATACATATGGCATCGGCGGGTGGTGGCCTGCTTTTATTGCCACTTACTTGTGCAACTTCTTGATGCCACAGGGCAGACTGGCTAAACACCACTGTCATATTAGCTTCTGCTGCGCTAGCTGCAAAACTGATCGGGTGACCGGTAATTTGCGATAAATGGCGTAAATGATAGCGCGTAAGTTTCGTATGTTTGTCAGCCTGGTCTGCATGATGCACCAACCATACCTTGACCGGCTGCTGCCATTTGCGCACGACTTGCTCGCCCGCAACATATTCACTATGCAGCGCCACCTCATTGAATGCCTGCTGCAAATACTCTGGGGATTGCCAGGATTCTTCCGCGAATGCCGATGCTGCCAGCATGAGGCACGGCAACAGAAAAACCATCAGCCAATGCTTAATCATGAGGTTTCGCCACCTCGGCACGTAGCGGCGTTAATAGCGATGACAAGCCATTGTGGTCAATTTCACGCATGAGGTGCAACAAGCGACCTAGTTCGCCTGGCGGAAAACCCTCACGTGCAAACCAGTGCAGATAATGGCCAGGCAAGTCGGCGATCAGCCTGCCCTGATATTTGCCATAAGGCATTTTGAGGGTAACCAACTGCATCAGATCTTCTTTTTTCATGGGAACAATAGGGATGAGCAATACATTATTTTAAGCACAATCCACTATTTTTAAGCTTTATTTCACAACGGCCCTAAAAAAATCCCGCCGCCAGCCGTTATTCCCCTTGAGTACGTTTGAATACTTAACAATAAGAAGATTCTTTGCGTTGAATTTAACATCGCGAGAGGCCATGATGCAATACGAAATTACTAAAGAAAAAAGTGCAGAATATCTGCGACAAGCCATCCATCATATGTCGATGCAGGATGCGGCTTTTCATCCGGTCAGCTACGCGGTCTGGTATGAATATTCCTCGGGCGAACATGTGCGCCTGATTGAAGAAGTGAATGACTTGATTGAGAAAGAGAAAAGACTTAACGAAAAGAGCACTACCCACCTGTTTAACAAACATATTGCCGGTGCCGATGCCGATAGTGCCAAGGTGCTGGTGGAGCGCTTCAACCAGGTGGTGACCAGTATCACCTCTTCCACAGAAAAAGCCGGGCAAGAGACCTCACAGTTTAGAAAATCACTCGACGCCTGGTCTGATGAGATTCAACAACTGGATCCACAGCTAGGGGCGCAATTAGGCTCTTTGCTGTCTGACACCCAACAAATGCAAACCTCCATGCATGGTTTACAGCATCAACTAACCTCTAGTCTGGAGGAAATCGCTGACCTGAAAAACGAGATTATGAAAGCCAAGCAAGAGGCGATCTCGGATGGTCTGACCGGACTGATGAACCGTAAAGGATTTGATAGCGCATTGCATCAATGCCTGGACACCGGGCCCGCTGAAGAAACATGCCTGATGATTGCCGATATTGATTTCTTTAAAAAAGTAAATGACAGCTACGGACATTTATTCGGCGACAAAGTCATTCAGGCCGTGGCCAGGATATTAAAAACCGTGTCTGGCAATTTATATACCGCTGCCCGCTACGGTGGTGAAGAATTTGTGCTGTTGCTGCCGCACACCAGTATGGATATTGCACACGAAATTGCAGAGAATATTCGTCGCCAGGTCGCCGCCATCACCATTAAAAACAATGTCACCCAGCGGCTGATTTCCAACATTACCATTTCCATGGGTGTCACCGCTTACCATCCGGGGGAATCTGCTGACAGCTTTATTACACGGGCTGACCAGGCTTTATATACCTCAAAAGCACAAGGCCGTAATCAGGTCACCCTGTTAAACGGGGAACTTGCAGCCGCCTGATGGCTTTAAAGCAAGTCGCGTTTCTGCTCAGGAATATCCTCATAGGGATAACGCGAATGCCCAAAGCGCATCACCAATACGGAAATCGCCAATATCAGAATGGCAGCAGACACCGCTAACATATGTGTCTCTGTCATTTCCTTCATATCCAGCAATAAATAGCGAGCCAAAGCCACCATGGCGATATAAATCGGATAACGCATGGGCAATTTACCGGTGCCAAAATAGCTGTTAATCATGGAGAACACTTCCAGATATAAAAACAGCTGCAGCAAATCACCGAGACCGACCATACCTGCGTCCCACATGCGCGCCAATTCGTGCGCCAGCGAGAAAAAAGTAGCGATGGTCACTAATCCTAGCCCCAATCGCTCTATCCACATTAATGCCTGATGGGCAATTTTATCGGTACGATGTTCATAAGGTGGCTTCATTATTCCCCCTGATTTGTAGCCAATGATCGAGCTGCTCTAAACGCTCCGCTGTGCCGATATCATGCCACAAACCCAGGTGATGTTGTCCAGTCACGCGTTGCTGTTGCATCGCAGCTTTTAACAACGGCGCCAATTTGGCTGCCTGCCCAGGGGGCACACTATCGAATAGCTCAGGATGATAGACACCTACGCCCGAAAAAGTGAGACGATGCCCGGCGGACTCAATCACCAGTCCGTTTTCCAGGCCAAAGTCACCACTCGCATGCTGCGGTGGATTATCCACCATAACCAGGTGCGCCAATTTACCAGCTGGCAAATGCAGGCTGGCATAATCAATATCGGTAAACACGTCTCCATTCACCACCAGGAACGGCTCGTCACCCAACAAAGGCAAGGCATTCGCAATGCCGCCTGCCGTCTCCAGAGCCTGCGGCTCGGCGCTATAACGGATATGCACCTGCCATTGCGCACCATCGCGCAATGCGGCTTCAATCTGCTGCCCCAAATGTGCATGATTAATCACTAACTCGGTAAAACCGGCCCGCGCCAATCGCTCGATATGCCACACAATCAGTGGTTTGCCACCGACCAGCAGCAACGGTTTGGGCGTATGGTCGGTCAGTGGCCGCATCCGTTCGCCACGCCCTGCCGCCAGGATCATTGCCCGCATGATTTACGCTGCCTTTTCCAGGGCCAACAGTAACCTTAAAAATGGCCGCAGTTCGACATAGCGTTCGCACGCTGCCTGCAAATACTGCATCACTAGCGGCATATCCTTAAGATAGCCATCTTTACCATCACGATGATACAAACGGGCAAAAATACCCAGCACCTTGATATGGCGCTGCACGCCCATCCACTCAAAATCTTTATAAAACTCGCCAAAATCGGCAATGACTGGTAAGCCAGCTTTTTTAGCAGACTGCCAGTAACGTACTACCCAGTCCATCAGGTCTTCTTCGTCCCAGCGGATATAGGCATCTTTGAACAAAGACGCCAGGTCGTAGGTAATGGCCCCGATGACGGCATCCTGAAAGTCCAGCACTCCCGGGTTATTATCCGTGGTCACCATTAGGTTGCGCGAGTGATAATCCCTGTGCACCGTCACTTGCGGTTGCTGCAAAATATTGTCGATCAGCAAGCCAAACGTCTTATCCATCACGGCCTGCTGCTCTGCCGTCAGCGTTTTACCTAAATGCTTGCTCACATACCACTCCGGGAACAATTGCAATTCGCGCATCAGCAAGGCTGCATCATATGCTGGCAACGCGTCTGGCTGTGTTGCCAGTTGCATCTTGATCAGGGCCTGGCAAGCATCGCCATATAAAGCCTTGGCGTTGTCACGATTCAGTTGCGACAGATAGGTGTCGTTACCGAGATCGCTTAGCAACAAAAAGCCTTGCGTAACGTCTTGCGCCACGATCTTGGGCACATTGAGCCCGGCGGCCAACAGTTGCTCAGCCACGCGCACAAACGGGCGACAGTCTTCCTGCGGCGGTGGCGCATCCATGGCAATCAGGGTTTGCGTCGGCAAATGCACGCGGAAATAACGCCTGAAACTGGCGTCTGCCGAAGCCGTAGTGAGTGTAAAAGGCTGATCGAGCACCTGCTGTAGCCATTGTTGTAGTTGCTGTGTTCTATCCACAAATGTTCCCAAATAATGAATCGGCCCATACTACCGGGCATTACTGTTAAAATGCGGCTGTCATTTTAAGTGAAAAATGACTTTTTAAGCATTTTCATGAATAATATAGCCCAATTGAAACGGGACATCTGGCCGTATGGTCCGGGATGCGTGCATACAAACGTCGGCCATTAGCAGGCCTTACCGAAACGATCACTCTTTGAATAATTTGCAAGCTCACTCATCCACTTTTCAGGAACGCGGCATCCGTCTGATTTTGGCGCTCACCGCCATCGGCACGCTGGCGCCTGTGCATGCGCGCGCGGATGATCAGGCTGAAGCACCACTTATAGTAGTGGCGGAAAACACCACCTTGCCCGGTGCGATTGAAATTGAAGGCGACACCTTGCAACTGCGCATGGACCGCCAAATGCGCGCCATAGGCAACGCGGTGATCCGCAAAGAAGGCCAGCAAGTCACCGGGGATGATATCCGCTACGACATCCAGAATGACGAACTGCAAGTGGACGGTAACGCGGTGATTACAGCCGGGCAAACCAAAATTACGGGCCCGATGTTGCGTATGCGCATGAGCGAAAATATTGGTGAAATGCGAGATGTCACTATTGAGTTTAAAAGCAGCCAACCGCCACCTAGCAACCAGGATAGCAGTCCACTATTGAGCGACCAGGCGATTTTGCTCAGTGACCCTAAAAGATACCTGGAAGACAATCAGTCTTACAGCACCCAAAAAACAACCAGCTCTTTTGATAATATTCGCGCCACCGCAAAACAAGTATTGTTTGAAGGCCAGAATATCAAACGCCTGAAAAAAGCCAGCTACACCTCGTGTGCCGCTGACGTAGATGACTGGTATATCAAAACCAACAATCTTGAACTCAATGACTACACACGGACTGGCGAAGCCACCAATGCATATGTTGAGTTCAAAGGCGTGCCTATTCTTTATACACCGTGGATGAGCTTCTCGTATAACAACCAGCGTAAAAGTGGCTTACTGGCACCACTGTGGGGAACCACTTCCAGAAGCGGCTTCGAGTTGCTCACCCCCTACTATATTAATATCCGGCCAGATATGGATGCGACGATCGCCACCCGCTTCCTCAGTAAACGTGGTGTGCAACTACAGGGCGAATTTCGCTATCTGGATGAAGATTACTCAGGCATCAACAACCTTGAGTACCTGGATAAAGACAGCCTGACGGATCAAACGCGTTTTTACGCCAGGCTATCGCACTTGCAACGCTTCAGCGACCATTGGTCAGGTGGTTATAACCTGGAAAAGGTCTCAGACAACACCTATTTCTCCGAGATGGCAACCAGAATTCAGGTCACTTCACGCGTGAATTTGCAACAAAGTGCATTTGTTAACTATAACAGTGAGCATGTGACGTTTAATGGCACGGTGCAGCGTTATCAAAACCTGGATGACGTCTCCTATGTTTACCAACGGTTGCCGCAGCTGACATTTTCATACAACGATGAATGGAAAGGTTTCAAAACCCAAACTGGCGCACAATACGTCAATTTCCAGACCATGGATGGCATGATTGACAAGCCTTCAGGTAGTCGTTTGAGCCTCTACCCATCCATTTCTTACCCGATGAAAAATGCTTATGGCTTCATCACGCCTAAAGTCGGGATTCAAACAACGCAATACAGCCTGAGTAACAATGTGCCCTTGGGATATTCGCAAGAATACAACCAGTTGAACCGCACATTGCCTATCGTCAGCCTGGACTCAGGTTTGTATTTTGACCGTGAAACCAGTTTATTTGACACGAACTATACGCATACCCTCGAGCCACGCGCTTACTATGTGTACATTCCATATCGCGACCAGAGCAAAATCCCGATTTTTGATACTTCACTCAACACCCTCAACCAGAACTCGATTTTCTATGAAAACCAGTTTAGTGGTGATGACCGCATCAATAATGCCAATCAAATGACAGTGGCCCTGACCAGTCGCCTGATTGATAGCGAAACCGGGATTGAACGTTTAAGCGCCACGTTGGGGCAGCGTTTTTATTTTGATGATCTGCAAGTCTCGCTGCCAAGCACGACCCCAAGTTCCCGCAAATCATCAGACATTCTCGCCGGATTTACAGCGCGTCTTTCGAGCCGCTTAAACCTGGACACGTTCTGGCAGTATGACCCGGACCGCGGCAACATGGAGCGTAATAACTACTTGCTACGCTACAATCCAGAGCCAGGTAAGTCATTCAGCTTTGGTTATCGATACACCGCCAATACACTCGAACAATTCGACACTTCAGCCCAATGGCCATTAGGCGCTGGTTGGTACGGTATCAGCCGCCTTAACTACTCGATCCGCGATGGCAACGCGGTGCAATTCCTGGGTGGATTAGAATATGATGCTGGTTGCTGGCAGGCCCGCGCAGTCATGCAACGTGTACAAACAGCGACTGCCAACGCGAACTATGCCATGTTTTTCCAACTCGAACTCGGTGGGTTGACCTCGATTGGTGCCAACCCGTTAAATGTGATCAAGCGCAATATTCCAAGCTATATGCGCACCTATGATATCCCGGCAATTTACAGAGACCAGAACGCGCAATGATGAAACGTTTATCTAATTTCCTTATCTCCACGATGGTGTTTGCGCTGTACGCATCGCAATCAACAACACTATTTGCCGCAGAAAAACGTCCGATTGAAAAAATGGATCGCATCATTGCGGTAGTCGACCAATCCGTCATTACGGAACGGGAAATGCTGAACCGTATGGAGTCAGTCAAGACACAAATGATTAAAAAAGGCGTTGAAGTACCGCCTGATGAGGTACTGCAAAAGCAGATTCTGGAACGCCTGATCGTCGATAGCCTGCAACTGCAACTGGCCGCCCAAACCGGCATTAAAGTTGAAGATGCACAACTGGACAAAACAATTGAGCGGATTGCCGAACAAAACAACCTGACCTTGCCTGCCTTTAAAAAAGCACTGGAGGAAGACGGTACCCAGTTCTACAAATTTCGTGAAGACATCCGCAATGACATTATTCTTGCCCGCCTGCGCGAGCGCGATGTAGACAACAAGGTGAATATTTCCGAAGCCGAAATTGACAACTATTTAACGACACAAGAGAAAGAAGGCGATCTGGATGAGTTCAACATCTCGCAAATCCTGGTTCGCCTGCCGGAAGACAGTTCGCCAGAAGACATTCAAAAAGCCAGAGCACGCACGGAACAAATTACCAAAGCGCTGGCTGAAGGCATGAGTTTTGAAAAAGCCTCTGCCAATTTTTCAGATGCGCCTAACGCGCTGGATGGCGGTAGTTTAGGCTGGCGCAGCGGTCAGCAAATGCCAGCCCAGTTTCTGGAACTGGTTAAAACATTGCAAGCGGGTGGCGTCTCACGTCCAATCCGCAGCGGTACCGGCGTACATATCCTTAAACTGAATGACAGACGCGCAGGTGCCAGCACCCTGATTGTTGAGCAAACCCATGTGCGCCACATTCTGCTAAAGCCCAATGAAGTTTTGTCTGACAAAGAAGCCAAGCAAAAAATTGACGGCATCAAGGAGCGCATAGACCATGGTACACCGTTCCAGGACATGGCACGCCAATACTCAGACGATGGCAGTGCTTCCAGTGGCGGCGACCTGGGCTGGATCAGTCCGGGTGACACCGTGCCTGTGTTTGAAAAAACCATGGCCGAACTGGCAGTGAACGAAGTCAGCTCACCTATCCGCAGCCAGTTTGGCTGGCACATCATTCAGGTACTGGAACGCCGCAAACAGGATATGTCCAAAGAATCCAAACGTTTAAAAGCACGCCAGGAAATCCGCGCGCGCAAAGCGGAAGAGTCTTATAACGACTGGATCCACGAACTGCGTGACAAAGCCTTTGTTGAAATGCGCTTAGAAGACAAATTCTAAACGCATGAGCCACTTGCCGCGCATTGCCATTACCGCTGGCGAACCCGCCGGAATCGGGCTGGACATCTGCGTCAAACTCGCCCACACAGCCATGCCTGCCGCACTGGTGGTGTTGGCAGACCCCGTCGCACTACAGGCAAGAGCAGCGCAATTAGCGACGCCCTTAACATTGCATACATATACCGAAACGTTGCCGCCGCATGCGGGCGATGGCAGCCTGTATGTACTGCCGGTGCAAACGGCTGCACCCGTGGTTGCTGGTGCACTCGACCCGACCAACAGTGTAGCGGTGTTAAGCATGCTGGACCGCGCGCTGGCAGGTTGCCAATCCGGTGAATTTGATGCCATGGTCACCGCCCCCGTACACAAAGGCGTCATCAATGATGCAGGCATTGCATTTACTGGCCATACCGAATACCTGGCGGAAAAAACCGGCACGGCCCAAGTGGTGATGATGCTGGTCGGTGGCGGCATGCGCGTTGCACTCGCCACCACACATCTACCACTTACCCAGGTCAGCGCTGCCATTACCACCGAAGCACTCACTACCACCATCCGCATTCTGCATCATGACCTGGTGCATAAATTCGGCATTGCGCAACCGCGCATCTTTGTTGCCGGGCTAAACCCGCATGCCGGCGAAGATGGTTATCTGGGCATGGAAGAAATAGACACCATCAACCCGGTGCTGGATAGCTTGCGTGCCGAAGGCATGCAACTCATCGGCGCCTTACCGGCTGACACCATGTTTTCACAAAAAAATCTGTCGCAAGCCGATGCGTTCTTGGCCATGTACCATGACCAG
Organism: Methylophilus sp. UBA6697; assembly: GCF_002454655.1. Lineage (NCBI taxonomy): Bacteria > Pseudomonadati > Pseudomonadota > Betaproteobacteria > Nitrosomonadales > Methylophilaceae > Methylophilus > Methylophilus sp. UBA6697. Next base: position 18,464 of record NZ_DKJH01000044.1, on the reverse strand, counting down.
GGCCTCACTGTACTCAAACACGCCAGCTTTGGCGAAGGGGTCAATGTGACCCTGGGGCTACCCATTATCCGTACCTCTGTCGATCACGGTACCGCACTGGATATTGCAGGCAGCGGCAAAGCCGATCTCGGCAGTATGCTAAGTGCCATACAGTTAGCCATCACGCTGTCACAAACACGTCACTCCTCAAATACATGAAACACATCGCCAAGAAGAAATTTGGTCAGAATTTTTTAATTGACCAAGCCATTATCCAAAGCCTGATTAACGCCATCCATCCGCAGGCGGATGACCTGATGGTCGAAATTGGCCCCGGCCTGGGCGCGATGACGCAGCCCCTGATCAAGCACCTGAATCACTTGCACGTGGTTGAAATCGACCGCGACATTATTCAGTGGATGCAAGGCTTCTACCCGCCGAAGAAAATCACCATCCATAATTCAGATGTATTGAAGTTTGACTTCGCAAACATAGGCGAGCGCATCCGGGTGGTTGGCAATCTGCCGTACAACATCTCCAGCCCTATCCTGTTCAAGCTGCTGGAAAACACCGCGCAAATCATCGATATGCACTTTATGCTGCAAAAAGAAGTGGTTGAGCGCATGGTGGCCGAACCTTCAAACTCAGAATATGGCCGTTTGTCTGTCATGCTGCAATACCGCTTACAGATGGAATACATGGTCACCGTGCCGCCCGAGGCCTTTGACCCGGCACCTAAAGTCGAATCTGCTTTTGTGCGCTGCATTCCTTATGACACCTTGCCCTATCCTGCCAGTGACGAAGCCTTATTCGCTAAAGTGGTCACGGCGGCGTTTGGTCAACGCCGCAAAACCTTGCGCAATACACTCAAAGGCTTGCTGGATGATGATGGATTTACCGCATTGAATATCGATTCGCAGCTACGTGCCGAGAACCTGAGCGTGGCCGAGTTTGTCGCCATCAGCAATTACCTGGCAGCCAATACCTGAGCCAACTTGTACAAAGCAGCACTGGCTTAACCTGATTTAAAGTTTAGCCTGATATAATTCTGTTTTTACTAAAACCCAAACTTTTGGAGCATGTTATGCGTTTGATTCTGCTGGGCGCCCCCGGTGCCGGTAAAGGGACACAAGCCACCTTTATTAAAGAAAAATTCAATATTCCGCAAATTTCCACTGGCGATATGTTGCGCGCAGCAGTCAAAGCAGGCACTCAATTGGGTCTGGAAGCCAAAAAATTCATGGACGCAGGCGGCCTGGTGCCAGATGAAGTGATTATCGGCCTGGTCAAAGAACGTATTAAAGATGCAGATTGTGCCAATGGTTTCCTGTTTGACGGATTCCCTCGCACCATTCCACAAGCCGAGGCGATGAAAAACGCAGGCGTCGCCATTGATTACGTAGTGGAAATTGACGTGCCGGATGAAGCGATTGTTGAGCGCATGAGCGGCCGCCGTAGCCACCCAGCTTCTGGCCGCACTTACCATGTAAAATTCAACGCACCAAAAGTAGCAGGCAAAGACGACGTTACCGGTGAAGAACTGGTGCAGCGTGATGACGACAAAGAAGAGGTGGTACTGAAGCGTTTGCAGGTCTATCATGACCAGACTGAGCAACTGATTGGTTACTATTCTGACTGGGCAAAATCCGGTGTCAGCGGTGCGCCACAATACGTCAAGGTCAACGGTCTGGGCGAGTTGAATGCGATTAAAGAAGACATTTTTAGCGCATTGAAATAACTGCGCTAAAGCAAAAAGCCCGCATGATGCGGGCTTTTTTATTGACGGTACAACAGACTAAAAATCGTAACGGATGCCACCAAAGACCTGGCGTTGACGCCCCGCCACCATGCCATCCACACGGCTGGTCAGGTACTCTTTATCAGCCAGGTTATAGGCACTGACAAAATACGAGACACGACTGCCTACAGGCCGGTAATTTGCCGTTGCATTCAGCAACGCATAGGCCGGAATGCGCCCGGTACGGCCTGATAACACATCGGCCTCAGAACGGCCTGCGCGATAAGAAACATCCTCTTGCTGCTCGCTGACATAATCAACACCAATGCGTGCATCGAATCCGACCGGATGCTCATAGCCGAGGCTCAGTGATGCCAAGTGTTTTGGCGCATACGGTAAACGATCACCACTAAACACATCTGCTGCCGCATTGGTTTTCTTAAACTTGGCCGTGATCAGATTGGTATAAGACCCGGCCAGGTAGATATTATGTGCCGAGTCATATATGTGACCAAAGTTAATACGCCCAGCCAGCTCCACCCCGGTTTGTTGCGATTGTCCGCCATTGATAAATGAACCAGAGGTTGGGCCCGCCACCACAATATCGTCAAAAATCGTATGGAACAATGTGGTTTCAAAGGTGACGCCTTTGATATAGTTAGAGCGCGCGCCCAACTCCCAATTGGTGCTTTCCTCCGGCTTGGTATTGACCACCACGGCGGTATTGGCGCCTCCTGGCGCATGGATATCACGATCAGGGCGCGGCGGCGCAAACCCTTTGTGCACACCGGCAAACAAAGTGGTTTTTGCAATGCCATTCCAGGTTAAACCAAATCCTGGCAACACTTTGCTCTGGTGATTGGTATCTTTTGACTCAGCATTATTTTGCACTGCACCTTCCGCGCGCAGAATATCGGTCCTGATACGCAAATCTTCTATACGTAAACCTGGCGTAAACGTCCACTCGCCCACATAAAAAGTATTTTGTGCGTAATAGGATTTGGCCTCGACATTGGTATGAATCTGCTCGCGATGGTCGCCAAACGCCTCTGCGTATTCCTGGTTCTGGATACGGGGATCCCCTCCACGGAACTGGTTGCGCTGGATATCTTCACGGTGGTAACGGAAACCAAGGACTGCATTACTTTCCACGCCGAACAGGCTATGCTGCACATCCAGCCGTGGCTCAATGCCCCAATATTCAAACTCGCGCGGACGCCAGCGTCCACCACAAAGTTCGGCATTGGCTTCGGTCGCAACACCCAGTCCTGTACAACGATCCATCACAGAGCGTCCGCCAAGGCCTCCTGGATCATTAATCTGCCGGAACGAAGCCCGCTCAGATTTTGCATAGTAGGCTTGTGTAGATAGCTTTAACTGATGGTTGATCTGGAACAGGTGCTGTAGTTGAAACGTGGTACGCTCGTGCTCAAATACATCATTTTTGCCAGTAGGCGCCTGATATTTATCTTCACGGTATTCCACCAGTCCCAACCCAGTTTCTGTCACATGCGAGCTCTCACGGAAATAACTGGCCTTGGCAATCAAGGTATGCCGGTCAGATAAATTCAACTGCCCTTTTGCCGTGTATTCCTGAATCTCGAAATCATGATTGTCACGAATACCATCACCTTTTTTGTGCAAGGCATCAATCATCAAACCACCGCGCTCATCACCGGCTCCGATGTTGCCATAGAGGCTGGTAAAGTCATTGTTACCTAAGGTGGCGGTGACATTGCCATGCACCTGGCCGTCACTGGGTACCGGGCGTGTCACAAAATTAATCATGCCACCCACTGTTTGCGGGCCATATAGAATCTGGCCTGAGCCTTTAACGACCTCGATGCGCTGCACACGCTCCAATGGCGTGGTGTAATGCGCAGCCGGATCACCATAGGGCGCAAGAAACAAAGGCATGCCGTCTTCCATCAGCAGGGTGCGCGCCGTTCTTCTCGGATCCAAGCCTCGCACGCCGATATTAACGCCCAGGCCAAAACTGTTCTCCCCCACAACATGTACCCCAGGCACATTGCTTAATGCCTCCTGAACCGAGAATGGTCGCCGTTCTTGCAGGGCTTTTTCATCAACCAGGAAATAAGAACCTGGCACCGATTCTAGGCGGTCAGGCAAAATCCCTTTCACCACCACCGGTGAAATATTCAGTGTTTCATCCTGCCGTTCTTTTTCCTCGGCAAGCACTTCCATGGCAGGATTTAACGCCAGTACCGTGGCCATCAACAAACTTTTTTTCTTCATGTGTCACACCCTCTTCTGTTTCTGTTGTTATAAAAACAGGTGAAAGGGCTGCAATATTGATACCAGCATCACGACGATAAAAGTTATCCCCATGTTTTTATTGCGTAAATTATATTTATATAAATAATAATGCCATTTACAAGGTATTCACCAGGCACACAATCGGTTTATATCAACCCACTTTAATCGACCATGGCTGATATCAGCCAAATAGAGTTCGCATCCTACTGGCAACACCTGCCAACGCAAAACATGCCTATCAGTTCTCGGGTATAATTGTCGCTTCGTTTAGTTACTTTCAAGCCACGCACATGCAACAGCAGTATCCATTCAAAGAAGTCGAACAACAGGCACAACAACATTGGGAGTCCAACCTGAGCTTTCAGGCCAAGGCGGATAGCAATAAGCCCAAATATTACTGCTTGTCGATGTTCCCCTACCCCAGTGGCAAATTGCATATGGGGCATGTGCGCAACTACACCATTGGTGACGTCTTAAGCCGTTATCACCACATGAAAGGCTTTAACGTATTGCAGCCTATGGGTTGGGATGCGTTTGGCCTGCCAGCAGAAAATGCGGCAATTCAAAATAACGTACCGCCTGCGCAGTGGACCTACGACAACATTGCCTATATGCGCAAGCAGTTGAAATCGCTGGGATTTGCCATTGACTGGCAGCGTGAACTAGCCACTTGCCAGCCAGATTATTACAAATGGAACCAGTGGCTGTTCCTGCGTATGCTGGAAAAAGGCATTGCCTACAAAAAAACCCAGGTGGTGAACTGGGACCCGGTCGACCAGACGGTACTGGCTAACGAGCAAGTGATTGATGGCCGCGGCTGGCGCACTGGTGCGCTTGTTGAAAAACGTGAAATCCCCGGCTATTACCTGCACATCACGGGTTATGCCCAGCAATTGCTCGATGACCTGGACAAGCTGCCAGGCTGGCCAGAGCGTGTCAAAACCATGCAAGCCAACTGGATAGGCAAGAGCGTAGGCGTGCGTTTTGCCTTTACGCACAACATCAAAAATAATGATGACCAGCTGATTGACGACGGCAAACTGTGGGTATTCACCACCCGTGCCGACACCATTATGGGCGTGACTTTCTGCGCCGTCGCTGCCGAGCATCCATTAGCAACACATGCCGCGCAAAACAATCCAGCGCTGCAAGCTTTCATTGAAAAATGCAAGCAAGGCTCCGTCATGGAAGCCGACATGGCCACCATGGAAAAAGAAGGCATGGACACCGGCCTGACCGTTGCGCACCCGATTACCGGCGAACAGGTGCCGGTGTGGGTTGGTAATTATGTGCTGATGACCTACGGCGAAGGCGCCGTGATGGCTGTGCCAGCGCATGACGAGCGTGATTTTGGTTTTGCCAAAAAATATAGCCTGCCGATCAAACAAGTGATCAGTGTGGTCGACCAAAGTTTTGATTTGAGTGCCTGGCAAGAATGGTACGGCGACAAAGCCAAAGGCGTATGCATCCATTCAGGCAAATACAATGACCTGGGTTACACCCAAGCCGTGGATGCTGTGGCCGCTGACCTGGCCGAGAAGAACCTGGGCGGCAAACAAACCAACTGGCGCCTGCGCGACTGGGGTGTCTCCCGTCAGCGCTACTGGGGTTGCCCTATTCCAATCGTGCACTGCGACAGTTGTGGCGATGTACCAGTGCCGGATGACCAGCTACCGGTCAAACTTCCGGAAGACTGTGTGCCGGATGGCTCAGGCAATCCACTCAATAAACGCGAAGACTTCCTGAACTGCGCTTGCCCTAAATGCGGCCAGCCAGCCAAGCGCGAAACCGACACCATGGATACCTTTGTCGACTCCAGCTGGTATTACGCGCGTTATGCGTCAGGCTTTAGCAATGATGCCATGGTGGACGCGCAGACTAACCACTGGATGCCAGTCGACCAATATATTGGCGGCATTGAGCATGCGATTCTGCACCTGCTGTATTCACGTTTCTGGAGCAAGGTCATGCGTGACCTCGGCCTGGTCAACTATGACGAGCCGTTTGCCAACCTGCTGACGCAAGGCATGGTACTTAACCATATTTTCTCACGCCGCACAGCCAAAGGCGGCATTGAGTACTTTGCACCAGAAGAAGTCGAACTGGTACAAGACGCCAACGGTAAAGTGACCGGTGCCAAATTGATTAAAGATGGCTCTGCCATTGACTATCAAGGCATAGGCACTATGTCCAAGTCCAAGCGCAACGGCGTCGACCCGCAATCGCTGATCGAACAATACGGCGCCGATACTGCACGCTTTTTTATGATGTTTGCCGCGCCACCGGAACAAACGCTGGAATGGTCAGATAGCGGCGTTGAAGGCTCACATCGCTTCTTGAAGCGTGTGTGGAACTTTGGCTATGCCTTAGCGCAAATCCAGCCAGCCGACTTGCCAAACAAACTGACAGGTGAACTTGCCAACCACAGACGTGAAATCCACACTGTGTTGAAGCAAGCCAATGTTGACCTGGCAAAACTGCAATTCAACACCGTGGCATCTGCCTGCATGAAAATCCTCAACACGCTGGAAAAAGTGCAAAAAGAAGCCGAGAAAGACTGGCAAGCCGTAGCGTTTGAAGGCTATAGCATCTTGTTGCGCGTGCTATCGCCGATTGCGCCACACGTGACGCAAGTCATGTGGCAAAGCCTGAAACTGGGTGCAGATATCCTCACAGCAAAATGGCCTGAGCCAGCCAATGCAGCGCTGGTACAAGACGAGGTCGAATACGTCGTGCAAGTGAACGGCAAACTGCGCGGCAGCATCAGCATCCCTAAAAGCATGGCCAAAGAGCAAATTGAAGCAACTGCCGTTAATCAGGACTTTGTACAAAAATTCCTCAATGAAGGCAGCGTGAAAAAAATCATTGTCGTGCCTAACAAACTGATTAATATTGTGGTTGCCTAGCGCAAGGAGCGAACGTTGCTGCACATACTCAAGCATAGACATCTGGCTTACTGGTTTAGCATGCTGACCCTGTCGGTCATGCTCACTGCTTGCGGTTTTCATTTGCGCCAGCCTTCGCCAATTGCGTTTAAAACCGTGCAAATCAAAGGTACTACCCAGATTAATACGGCACTCAAAAAAGCACTGATAGAACAAGGTATTAAAATCGTCACCGATGCGGAGGATGCCGAATTGCAACTGGAGTTGCTCAAAGAAGAAAACGAACAGCGCATTCTGTCCTTGAGCGGTACCGGTGTGGTGCGAGAGTATGAACTCTACTACCGCGTGCAATACCGCACAAAACTCGCCAGCGACGCTACCTGGACCTTGCCTATCATCATGGAAGGCCGTCGCGACTATACCTATAACGATGCCAACTTGCTGGCAAAACAAGCTGAACAAAAGCTGCTCAGTGACAGCATGCAAACAGACGTGCTTAACGGCATTATGCGCCGCTTGTCTGCCCTGAAAAAAGCGCAATAAACATGCGTATCCAGGCAGCGCAACTGGCTCAACACCTGCCGCCAAAACAGCATTTGTTTGTGCTGGCAGGCGACGAACCACTCTCCATCACTGAAGCCATCGACCAGATTCGTGCGGCCGCCCGCCAGCACGGGGCGCAAGAACGTGCCAGCTTTACCGTAGAGCGTTATTTCAACTGGGCGCAAGTCAGCCAGTTTTTGCAAAGTTTCTCGCTGTTTGCCGAGCAACGTATTCTCGAAATCAACATCCCCACCGGCAAACCCGGTGTCGAAGGTGCCAAGGCCTTGCAGCAAGTGGCTGAATTACCTGCTGCTGATACCACAATTATCATCACCCTGCCCGCGCCTGATCGCGACATGACCAGCAGCGCCTGGTATGAAGCCTTATTACAACACGGCGTATTGCTGGTGCTCAACCAGGTGCCACTGCCACAACTGCCAGAGTGGATTGCGCAACGCCTGGCCATGCAGCAGCAAACAGCGGATGAAACATCACGCCGGTTTATTGCCGAGCAGGTCGAAGGTAATTTACTGGCTGCGCACCAGGAAATCCAGAAGCTGGGCTTGCTCTACCCACCCGGCCCACTCTCTGAAGATGCCATCCGGCAATGTGTGCTGAATGTGGCACGCTTTGATGTCTCGCAACTCGGTGAAGCCATGTTGCAAGGCGACCAAAGCCGCGTGTTACGCATTATTGAAGGCCTGCGTGAAGAAGGCGAAACTGCCGTCGCTGTGATGAACCCGCTGGTGTGGTTATTCCGCCCCCTATTGCAAGTGCGGCTCGCCATGCAAAACGGCCAGGCCGTGCAGGCTGCCTTAAGCCAGGCCAGGTTATTTGGTGACCGCCAGACACTGGTTAAACGCGCATTGGAATTTTTACCGCAAAAACATATCGAAGCTGCTTTGCAGAAATTATCTGACATAGACCGCATGGCAAAAGGCGTTGGTGATGGCGATGCATGGCTGGAGCTTTCCCGCTTATGTAGTGGCATTGCGCGTATGGCAGCGAATAAATCCGCCAGATCGACCGCAGCACGGTCTCGTTAAGGTTTTAAGATAGAATGATGGTTATGGACATTCAACATTACATGAAACAACTGGGTGAGCAGGCACGTGCCGCTTCCCGTTTGATGGCAAAAGCCGATACCAACACCAAGAATCAGGCCCTGCGCAATATCGCCGCCCTGATCCGCCAGCACGAAAAAGCGCTACTGGCCGCCAACCAGCAAGACCTGGAAGCAGCCAAAGCCAACGGCATGGAAGCCGCCATGCTGGACCGCCTGGCCTTGAGCGAAAAGTCAGTGGCGACCATGGCCGAAGGCCTGGAACAAATCGCCAGCTTGCCAGACCCGATTGGCGAAATGAGCAACTTCAAATACCGTCCTTCCGGCATCCAGATCGGCCAGATGCGCGTGCCATTGGGCGTCATTGGCATTATTTACGAAGCGCGTCCTAACGTCACGGTTGATGCCGCTGGCTTATGCATCAAATCCGGCAACGCCTGCATTCTGCGTGGTGGCTCTGAGGCCATCCATTGCAACCAGGCGCTGGCCAAGCTCGTGCATCAAGGCCTGCAACAGGCAGGTTTGCCACAAGCCGCCGTGCTGGTGGTTGAAACCACAGACCGCGCGGCCGTGGGTGAACTCATCACCATGAAACAATATGTCGATGTCATCGTGCCACGCGGTGGCAAAGGCCTCATCGAGCGCATCAGCAACGATGCACGCATTCCAGTCATCAAACACCTGGATGGCAACTGCCATGTCTATGTGGACGACGAAGCAGACTTAGACAAAGCCGTGCGCATTCTGGAGAATTCCAAAACGCAGCGCCTGGGCACCTGCAATACGGCCGAATCATTACTGGTCGCACGCAGCATTGCAAAAACCGCTCTGCCTAAACTGGCCGAGATGCTGATTAGCAAAGGCGTGGAAATCCGCGGCTGTGAAGAAACACGTGCCATCGTGCCACAAGCCATTGCCGCGACTGAAGAAGACTACTACACCGAATACCTGGCTTCGATTATTTCGTGCAAGGTGGTCAGTGGCGTCGACGAAGCGATTGAGCACATCAACAAATACTCCAGCCAGCACACCGAAGCGATTGTCACCGAGAACTACACCAAAGCGCGCCAATTCCTGCGCGAGGTCGATTCCAGCAGCGTCATGGTCAACGCCTCTACCCGTTTTGCCGATGGTTTTGAATATGGCTTTGGCGCAGAAATCGGCATTTCCACCGACAAACTGCATGCACGCGGCCCGGTTGGTTTAGAGGGATTAACGTCGTTGAAATATGTTGTACTAGGTGACGGCCACGTACGCGCTTAATGTCGCTTTCAGCCATTATTTGGGATGCAGCGCAAGGCTCACGGAGCGCAGGAAACAAGATAGTACACATGAGTACAGCGAGTTTTCGAGCACCGCGCAACGCCGCGATGCTCCCAAAGAATGGCTGAAATGGAACTCATAGGCATTTTTGGCGGGACTTTCAATCCTATCCACAACGGGCATTTAGCGCTGACGCAAACCGTGCTCGACACCCTGCACTGCACACAAATCCGCTTTATTCCCGCAGCTGTTCCACCGCATAAAGAAACACCCGCCGTCACCGCACAACACCGCGCCGCGATGGTGCAATTGGCGATACAAGACCGCCCGCAATTCGTGCTCGATACCTGCGAGCTAGACCGCCAGGGCACTTCGTACACCATAGAAACCCTGCACTTATTGCGCCACCGCTTTCCAAGCCAGGCACTCTGCCTGATCATGGGCCAAGACAGTTACCAAAAACTACCCACCTGGCGCCGCTGGTTAGAGTTATTAGACTACAGCCACCTACTGGTCGTACACCGTGCAGACCGCGAAAAAACCTTATTCTTGCATCCAGAGCATGAGGGTAAGTTCATAGATATCGCGGCTGCACCAGAAGCCTTTGCCGCACAAGCGAATGGGCTGATCAGTTTTCTGCCAACCACGCCGCCTAACATTTCCTCTACGCGCATTCGTGAGCAGTTAAGTCACAATAATGAGATCGTTATCACTGAAATACCGCAGCAGGTACTTAGTTATATACAGCAGAATCGTTTGTACAAGACTGTAGATTAAATGTAGCAGACATGTGCACCTGCCAATAAGCTCGTCCGATTAGCTCATGTAATCTGCCCATCGCCGGAATAAGCAGACACAAATATTAAATAGAAATATCCAACACCACTACACCATAAGCAATTGCGCGCACGTATGGAGAGAGGTGGATATGTTTGCAACAACATATTAAAACCATCTCCAGTGCTATGTGTGTTACGAGAATGCGAGGTACAACAGGACTAGTCAGGTCGACAGATTTAAAACCTATATTTTTTCGAAGCTACACAATGATAGAAGACATGACGTCCTAATGTAAACCAGTCATCAGAATTATCTCCTGTAGCACTTTCCAAAGACTTCTGCCCAGAGTTTTTTTCTCCCCAAGCGCTAACATGATCAAGAATTGTTTTACCTATCCCGTTAAAAATCACTCCATTGTGGCAATCTACGGATTTTTTCTTACAAGCTTTAGGACCAACACAATCTGGATTACATTCATCATGCTTAATAAGATCATCAACAATCCAAAAATCAGAACTAGGATTATTTAACTTAAAAACCCACTCAGAGTGAACCCCATCCTTCAGATCAAGATATTTCCATAACCTCACTGACGACTTATTTTCAAAAAGTTTTTGTATATTTGCATTTAGATCATCAACCTCTGCTAATGAGTTTTGTAATATTTTAAAAGGGATATCATTTTCGAGCTCTCGGCCACTTGTAGAGTAAAGTCTAGCATTCCAAACCCCCGCCTTTAATTCAGCATTACAAGCTTTGTAGGTTGATCCCATAGCAGAGGTCGGGCAATATCTATCACTATCTACTATACAGATAGATAATTGTGCCGCCTCTGTAATAATTCTCTTTAATACGGCACCAGTCGTACCTCCTCCACCTAAGCGCTTATCAATATTTACTCCAGTACCGTTATATCCATTTTTTAATCTGTAATGAGCAGCCGCTAAATCCAACACATCGCAATCGATTAAATTCTCACACAAGAGCACTGTTGGTAATAATAAAGTCTTAAAATCTTTAATATAACGAAAGGGCAATGTTATAACGCCAGTTGTTTGGTCATATATTGGTTTAGAGGTTACATTTTTTATAATCCCTCTTACACCAAACTGGCTATATACTCCAGTATATGATGCTGAGCCTTGCAAGTTCAGTAAATATCCTTTGTATCTATCGGATAAACCAGCTATGTTAAGCAAATGCTTATATAAGCGTCTACTGGCATTGATTAAGTGATTCCCATCAATTCCAGCATCTAATATCTTCTCTAAAACATGAATATTCGCTCGGTCAGCGAAATCAACTTGCGAAAGACTATCATCGATTTCAAAGAACATATTAGGCCTCAAAAAAACCAAAAGGCCAATTTTTTAATATTCCTTTCTCATCAAAATCTGATGTTCTTGCCTCAGCTGAACCAGATTCAAAACTATCTTGAAAAATGATGATTTTTACATCCTTGTGCGATAGTTTTCCTTCACTGATTAATTCACCAAGCCGGTTGATCAAATGAGGACTATGTGTTTCTGCAATAATTTGAGTAGATCGAACAATACTTCCTGAATCAACGATTGATGCAAGCATCACATCTGCAATACGAGCTTGGTAAGCAGGATGTAGATGCAATTCTGGCTGCTCAATAACAATACAAGTATTTTCCTCACTACGCTTTACTCTTTTCCTAAACGCAGGAGGAAGAGTTGCTTGCCATAGCTGTAGAACAATCGGTAACATTTGTGAAAAACCAACACCCAAATCAGCAATATTTGTACCAGTGCCTTTAGATTCCTGAGTTTGCAAAAGCAAAGTTACATGGCCTCCCTCGCTTCTTGAAGAAACTTCTACTCCGAAGTACTTAGACATCCACTCATTTAGTCTCTCGCGTTCGGAGGCACTAAGACTATCAATATACATCGCTACATTTGTTCCCTTAGAGTCAATCTCATCCACCGCCAAATCCTGGCTTCGATAATATCGTTGAGCTGTTGCTCTTAGTGGTTCAACATATCTAACGCTTGAGGCAATCTCTGCCAAAGTATCATCAACATTCTCAATAATTTTCGGAAATACATGAGCAAACAATAAATTATTAAAAGAGTCAGAATACGATTTCCGTCTAAATAATTTAGTAAAATTCTCTCTTGATGTAGCAGTACAAAATCTAGAGTTTAATAAAGAGGCTCGAATATCGCTTTTTGTACCTATAAGAATACTATTGATTAAACTTTGAATAGTATCCTCATTTGTTTTGCCATGAACACCTTCCTCAATTCGACTCCTGATACCGGCAAGAAATGGAGAAATTCGCATACGTAAAGTACGCTCTACGCCTTCAAACTTTAACTTTCTGGTTTGAAAATACTGCAATGATGGCAAAATATTTCTTTGATTTAAGCTACATCCAAATGAGTCTGTGGGTGTTAAATCTTGCTCATTAATTAGTAATTTTGACACTCCTCCATTCTCATCACATTCCAATCTACATTTATTCTCAAAGATTGTGACTTCGATTAATGCCGCGTAAGTGACTCCAGTTCTCTCATTTTGTTTAAGCACTAACTCAAGCTCAACGGATGTATCTCCTTCTCGACTATATTTTTTTCGTAATTTTTGCTTTGATCTTTCATCAAACAAGTCAGGCTCTGGCTGAGTTCTTAAAGAAATAACTGTTTGAAAACGAAAAGAAATAGATATCTCTTTATTTTCAGTTCCTTTTTTTATAGCAGTTGAAAATGAACCAAAATCGACCAACTTTCCAAACCATAGGATTGGTGATCTCTTATCCTCCTCTGCGCTTTGCCTTAGAAGAGGAAACATCCTGGCGAATGTACTTTTACCAGCACTATTTCTACCAACTAATATTGTTATTGGTTTGAGATCAAGAAACCCCGTATCTTCAAAACATCTAAGATTTTTAAGCCTGATTGCGTCTATTTTTGACATTTCTTGCTCGAGAGTTGTTAATTTTATTGGAGTAGGATAATGAATCTTGTCTTACATAAAAGTCAACATAAATACACCATATATCCTTGACATATTTCTAACTTAGAAACAGGTCACAAGATTTATGTAACTAGTTAGCACCGAATTCAGACGTGTTTTATGCAAAAAACCGCTTAAATTATTGAATTAACGATATAAATACTATCTTTACAATGTATACAACCCTAAAAAACTTTGATATGTTACCGATATATCATAATAAATATGATGCGTTTGCATCAAAAATCATCGGGGTGACATTGAAAATGATGGATATGTCTGGAAAATATTTGTATACCATTCGCAGTGCGAATGGGGTGCTGGTGGAAAATTTGCAGATTTTTGGCAAGTCGCGTAACGAGGCTGACGCCAAAATTAGGCAGATGTATTGGCGCTGCGAGATTTTGAGTTGCAGCCTGGTGGCGGATTCGAGTGCGCGTGCACCGAACTTGAAAATGCAATGGTTGCGGCCTAACGCTGCGGCGTAAATTACATGTTTGAAAAAAAGGCGCTTGGTTTCAAGCGCCTTTTTTATTAGAACAATGGCAGGTTGCTGGCCTGCACGTTGTTTCTCACCACTCTTCTTCTCAGCAGCTTTTTCACTGGTGTATCGGCAAACGGTAAGATTTCGTCAAACAAGGATTGCTGTGCCGGGAACATATCATCTTGCAATTGCGAGCTTTGCAAATCGAACCTGAGTTCGCAGTCTAGCCACAAATCAGACTTGGGCACGCAGCAGCATGGCAGGATTTCATCAGCGGCGATAAAGGCCAATGGCAGCTCAACGTAATCGACTTGGCCATCGAGCATGCGTACGCGGCAGGCGCCACAATAACCACTCCGGCATTGGTACTCTACTTCGTGGCCGGTACGTTCAAGGCCTTCGAGCAGGGTTTCTTGCGGGAGCAGGCTAAAGCGACTGTGCTGGCTGCGTACGCTAATCATTGTTTCATTTAAAGTTCAAAACCATTCAGGTCGTCTGCTGAGACTTCAGAATCAATTTGACCAATGAGGTAGGAGCTTAATTCCACCTCTTGTGGCGCGACCTGCACCGTATCTGAGGCCAGCCAGGTGTTGATCCACGGAATCGGGTTGTTTTTGGCATTGGGGAATGCTGGCGGCAAACCGACCGACGCCATGCGGCTGTTGGTGATGTATTCCACGTATTGGCACAGGATGTCTTTATTGAGGCCAATCATGGAGCCATCTTTAAACAGGTATTCTGCCCATTGTTTTTCCTGCTCGGCGGCAGTTTTAAACATCTCGAAGCATTCTTGATGCAATTCAGTCGCAATCTCAGCGAATTCCGAATCGTCCTGACCGGAGCGCATGATGTTGAGCATATGCTGGGTGCCGGTGAGGTGCAAGGCTTCATCACGGGCAATCAGGCGGATGATTTTGGCATTGCCCTCCATCACCTTGCGCTCGGCGAAAGCGAATGAGCAGGCAAAGCTGACATAAAAACGAATCGCTTCAAGGATATTGACGCTCATCAGGCAGCGGTAGAGCAGCTTTTTCAGCTCACGCCGTTTGACTGACTTGAGCTCGCCATTGATGATGTGCTCGCCCTCGCCCAGCTGTGAATACAGCATGGTCTGATGGATCAGCTCATCGTAATAGTGGGCAATATCGGTGGCGCGCGCGGTGATGTTTTCATTGCGCACGATGTCGTCAAACATCACGGAAGGGTCATTGACAATGTTACGGATGATATGGGTATACGAACGCGAGTGGATGGTCTCGGAAAACGCCCAGGTTTCAATCCAGGTTTCAATCTCGGGCAAGGACACCAGTGGTAACAGCGCGACGTTAGGGCTACGGCCCTGAATCGAATCGAGCAAAGTCTGGTATTTGAGATTGCTGATAAAAATGTGCTTTTCGTGCTCAGGCAAACCTTGGTAATCGGCGCGATCCTGCGACACATCGACCTCTTCCGGACGCCAGAAGAAAGACAGTTGCTTCTCGATCAGCCGCTCGAACACCGGGTATTTCTGCTGGTCATAACGCGCCACGTTAACGGGCTGACCAAAGAACATGGGTTCTTTTAACTGTTCGTTGTCGATTTTGGTGAAGATGCTATAGGCCATGGCCGTGTTCCCTGAGTGATAAGTGGCTGCGCGGGCGAATAACACTTCATCCCGCTCGCCCACTTATTCTGTTTTTTGTTCAATCAACCCCAAGCCCATACGCGCGATGCGCATGGGATGTACTTCTTAAATTTTACAAGCACCGCTCGCACAACCGTCGTCTTCTGCCTCTGTGCCGCCTTCAGTCGCACCATCGCGCGTATTATGGTAGTACAGCGTTTTGATGCCCAGTTTGTAGACTTGTAACAAGTCTTTCAACAATTGCTTCATCGGCACACGGCCACCTTCAAAACGGGTTGGGTCGTAGTTGGTGTTGGCAGAAATAGACTGGTCAACAAACTTCTGCATGATGCCCACCAGCTTGAGATAACCCTCGTTATTCGGCATTTTCCACAACAACTGGTACTGGTCACGCAGGCGGTCGATCTCTGGCACCACCTGGCGCAGAATGCCGTCTTTGGATTGCTTCACAGACACCAGGCCGCGCGGTGGCTCAATGCCATTAGTCGCGTTGGCAATCTGACTGGAGGTTTCTGATGGCATCAACGCTGTCAGTGTTGAGTTGCGCAGGCCATCTTTTTGAATCTCTTGACGCAGGCTCTCCCAATCCAGCAACAGTGGCTCGCTGCATACGGCATCGAGGTCAGACTTGTAGCTATCAATCGGTAAAATACCTTTGGCGTAGGTGGTTTCATTAAACGCACCACATGGGCCAAATTCGCGCGCCAACTGCACAGAAGCTTTCAACAGGTAGAACTGAATCGCCTCGAAAGTACGGTGGGTCAGGCCTAGCGCAGTGTCGCTGGTGTAGTTCGTGCCATTTTTGGCTAGGTAATAGGCGTAGTTGATGACGCCCACGCCCAGTGAACGGCGCTTGTTAGTCGCATTCAAGGCCGCTTTCACCGGGTAATCCTGGTATTCCAGCAAGGCATCCAGTGCGCGTACCACCAGGTCAGCCAGGCCTTCCAACTCGTCCAGAGATTCCAGCGCGCCCAAGTTAAACGCAGACAAGGTACACAGGGCGATTTCGCCTTCAGTGTCATTGATGTCATTGAGTGGATTGGTCGGCAGTGCGATTTCCATGCACAGGTTAGACTGGCGCACTGGCGCCACCGCTGGGTCAAACGGGCTATGCGTGTTGCAATGGTCCACGTTCTGGATGTAAATACGGCCAGTACCGGCACGCTCCTGCATCATGAGTGAGAACAGGTCGACCGCTGGTATCGTGCGTTTGCGGATGCTGTCATCGGCTTCATATTGCGTATACAGGCGCTCGAATTCATCCTGGTCAGCAAAGAATGCATCGTACAGCCCTGGTGTGTCGTGCGGTGAGAACAGGGTGATGTTCTGGCTCTTGATCAGGCGCTGGTACATCAGGCGGTTCAGTTGCACGCCGTAGTCGAGGTGACGCACACGGTTTTCTTCGACGCCACGGTTGTTTTTGAGCACCAGCAATGATTCAACTTCGAGGTGCCAGATCGGGTAGAACAAGGTCGCTGCGCCGCCGCGTACGCCGCCCTGTGAACAAGACTTCACCGCAGACTGGAACAATTTATAGAATGGCAGGCAGCCAGTATGCTGCGCTTCGCCGCCACGGATTTCACTGCCCAGGGCGCGGATACGGCCCGCATTGACACCGATACCGGCACGTTGTGACACATATTTCACAATCGCGCTGGTAGTCGCGTTGATGCTGTCCAGGCTGTCGCCGCACTCAATCAGCACGCAAGAGCTGAACTGGCGGGTCGGAGTGCGCACGCCAGACATAATAGGCGTAGGCAGCGAGATCTTAAAGGTAGATACGGCATCGTAAAAACGCTTGATGTAATCCAGACGCGCCTGGCCTTTGTAGTTGGCAAACAGGCACATGGCGACCAGGATGTACAAGAACTGCGGGCTCTCATAGATCTTTTTGGTCACGCGGTTCTGGACCAGGTATTTGCCTTCCAGCTGCTTGACCGCGGCATAGGAGAAGTTCATATCGCGCCAGTGGTCAATCGTGGCATTCAGTACGTCGAACTCTTCGCGGCTGTAATCCTGCAACAGGTGCTGATCATATTTACCCAGCGCGGTCAAGTTGGTCACATGGTCAAACAAATGCGGTGGCTCAAACTGGCCATAGGCGATTTTGCGCAGGTGAAAAATCGACAAACGCGCCGCCAGGTACTGATAATCCGGTGTTTCTTCAGAAATCAGGTCGGCTGCGGATTTGATAATGGTTTCATGAATGTCGTCAGTACGGATGCCATCATAAAACTGAATATGCGAACGTAGCTCCACCTGGGAGACCGACACATTATTCAGGCCTTGTGATGCCCAATCAATCACCCGATGAATTTTATCGAGATTGATAGGTTCCTTGCGGCCATCCCTTTTCGTGGCCTGCATGGATTCGTATTTTGACATTGATGGCTCCCAGTACAGGAAGCGAGGGGTCCCGAAACAGACACATTTAACCGGGCAATACCCAGACCATCATGACGATGAAAAATGTACCCGCTCAAAGGCCAGACTAGCAATTAGTATTGAACAATCAATGTTGAACATGGACCAACTGCATCTGCCGAGGACACCCCGCCTCAAACGTTAACAAGAAAAAATTTCACGGCAGGTCTCCTGGCTCTCAGGTCGTCATTATTTGCTTTCGCCTTCCCGAATCTCTTCAGTGGCTTAGATGGCAGCAAACAACTCGCTAATCACAGTTGCGGGGGCAGCCCTGGCTTAATGACTCCTGCGCGGCTTCACGCACCAGGTTCCCTATTAAACGCAGAAGAAGAGTCTCTTCTGCATACCGTATGGATGCGACTATAAAACAATATCTATGGCTTTTCAATTATCAAAAACACAATATATTGATATATTTTAAT